>JBDNHG010000309.1:0-5230 GCA_041688925.1 Acidimicrobiales bacterium
CGGCGACGGTGGCGCAGAGGTCGGCTTCACACTGCCGGTGAGCCCTGAGCCCTGAGCCGCTGAGACCAAGCGCGGGCCGGGCGAAGTGGTTGATCGCCCGACCCACGCAAGCGCAGTGCCTCTCCCGGCTGACTCGCCAGCTACGCCGCGCCCGCCCGCACACGCGAGCGGATGTCGGCGAGGGTTTGGTCTCGCAGCAGCGTGCCGTCACGGAACACCGGCTCGAACTCCGACTCGTCGATCTGTGCCCAGGTTGCTTGCTCGTGGAGCACGAACTCGCCATCGCCGTTGCGCACGACTGCCAGCAGGCCACGAGCCGACTTCTTGAGTCCGCTTCCGGTCTTGGGGTCCTTGAAGATCTCGCGTAGTTCTCCGTCGACGACACCAGCGGTGGCCTTCATCGCGAAGCCGAAGGTGTCGCGCGTGTTGTATTGGTAGGTGTAGCTGCCGATGCCGAACACGTTGGTCGGTACAAAGCCCTTGGCGGCCAGGTCGGCGCATATCGCTTCGCATCGTTCGGGTGTGATCGAGTCGCCGTAGATCAGGTTGATGTGCGGGTCGAGCATCTTGAAGCTGCGGTCGTTGATTGTGCCACCGAACAACTCCCATGCGAGCTCGAAGGATCCTCGATGGGCGGGTGAGCCGGGTTCGGCATCAGGATCGCCGACCAGGATCTTCACCGGGTCGCCGCTGTCGGGGCGGATTGTGACCGTGCCGTCGCGAGCCATGATCTCGTCGCGCAGCGCCGGCAGATGTTCGGTCCACACCTTCCAGTAGTCCCAGGTGTCCGAGACGATCGACACGATGCCGTTGGGGTACAGGTCGGTGATGAGTCGGTGGAACGTCTCGATCTCGCCGTCCATCGTGCCCATACACATGACCGAGTGCTCGGTCGCCGGCACCGATCCGCCAACGAGTTCGCTGTCGCTGTCGGCACCATAGAAGTCTTCGAGGAAGTCACGATCCCAGCGGGTGATCAGGTACTCCTTGATGAAGTACTGCAATCCAAAGAAGACCACATGGTCGATCTCGTTGATACGTGAACTGCGAGGCGTCCAGTTCGAGAACACCAGCTCGGTGCCTTTTGGGTATTGGCTGCGATGGTCAGCCTTGTAGAAATCGATGTTGGTCAGTGGGGTGCTCATCGGCGAGCTCCTTTGTTGTAGAGGTATTCGAATGGCAGATAGTCGATGCCGTCGACCCGTGGGCCACCGGCGAAACCGAAGGTCACGATGTGGTCATAGGACCGGCGAAGGGTGGCGGTTCCCTTGGTGAAGAGCCGGTGGGTGACGGCCAAGGTCAGGGGGCCGGCGTTCTTGGCGGCGAGCGCTTTCGCCAGGCCGAGGAAGGTTCCGCCCCCGTCGCAGATGTCGTCGACGATGATGCACGGCCTGCCGCCCAGGTCTTTGGTCAGCACTTCGAAGCCCGAAAGCCGACCAGTCGTCGTGTCACGGTGTTTAAGGGCTTGCACGAGCGGGCCAGTTGCCCACTCGTGCGCCTTCTTCGTTGCTCCTGCATCGGGCACCACGACGATTGCGTCGGCCGAAATGTGGCCTGCGTCTTGGAAGCACTCGACGCTTGCGGCCTGGGGAATGTGGCGCAGCTGCCCGGCGACATCGCTATGGGGGTCAGCGATGACGATGTTGATGTCGCGCATCATCTCGAGCGCAACGCCGAGCTCGAAGCCGTCGCCTTGATGGTTGCGACGATCGTGACGGGCAAAGGGGAAGTAGGGCACAAACCACTCGACGTGTATGTCGTTGCGTTGGAGAACGTGGTCGGCGGTAATGAGCTGACCGAGGTCGTCGAAGCCGTGCACCGGCATCTCGATCGTGGTGCCAGGCGCAATCGAAGCACCTGCCTCGAGGGCGACATGGCTCTCGCCGGCGGGGTACCGCAGATGACTGAACACCTGGTCAAAGGCCGTATAGGTGTTGGCCCTCGACGTGACGGTGCTGCGCTGGTTACCTGCGGGACTGTGTGCCATGTCGCTCGTTCTTGTCACTATGACTATATAAGGTGAAACGGAATATTGTCAATATGACAAATAACACAACACGTCTGCTAGGGTGCGGCGATGGTGAAACGAGCGCAGCGCATCGATGGTTACGACCCTGCGAGCTTTCCGCCGTTCGCGGTCACGACCGACCTGGTGATCTTGACGGTGCGGCCGCCGCAGGTGCAGGTTCTGTTGGTGCGGCGTGAGCAGCAGCCGTTCGCAGGCGCTTGGGCCCTGCCCGGTGGTTTCGTCGGGCCCGATCAAAGCCTGATCGAGGCAGCGCAGTTCAAGCTCGAAGACAAGACCGGGTTGTCGCTCGACTCAGCCCATCTCGAGCAGTTGGCCAGTTTCGGCGAACCGGCGCGCGATCCGCGCATGCGGGTCATCAGCGTGGCATGGCTGGCCATGGTCGCTCATCCTGACGAACCTGTTGCCGGATCCGACGCTGCCGATGCAGCGTGGGTCGACATCGCAACGCTCGCAGACGATGAGCTGGCTTTCGACCATGACGCCATCTTGGGGGCAGGCATCGAACGAGCCCGCAACCGCATCGAATACACGACGCTCGCAGTGACCTTCTGCGGCGACGAATTCACCATGGGTGAGCTGCGGGCGGTCTATGAAACGTTGTGGGGGCATGCGTTGGATCCCGCAAACTTCAACCGCAAGGTGCTGGCGAGTGGGGGCTTTGTGGAACCAACGGGGAACGTGGCCTCGCAGACAAAAGGACGCCCGGCCAAGACCTATCGCCGTGGCCCCGCCGAAACCTTGGTGCCCGCGCTGCAACGCTGACGAGTGCGTACGTCCTCCGACCCGGTACGCACTCAGCTTGCGGTCTCGGCGCCGACGAGGTCTCGCTCGAGCGCCCGCATCGCCCACAGGCCGATGAATGGGCCGGGGGCGAGCATGGCAAATGCCCAGCCCCAGCCCGCAGCATCGCGAACCACCGGCACGAGGAAGATAGTGAAAACAGTGAGCACGAAGCCGGCAGCGAGCTGCATCGTCAAAGCGGTGCCGACGTACTGCGACGGTGACGTCTCGGTGACGATCGTCGAGAACTGAGCGCTGTCGGCCACGACCCAAAAGCCCCACACCAATCCCGCGGCAATGACGATTGGTGCCGGCATGTCGACAAGGAAGCCGGTGACGAGCGCCAACGCTCCAGAGGCACGTAACGCTTGGCCGGCCGCTGCAGGCCGGGATCGTCGGTCGCTGACCATGCCGGCATAGATCGACCCGCCTACGCCCGCCGACATGACCGTGAACGCTGCAAAGCTGGCTTTCCGAGTCGAGCCGAGCGCATCGGTGTAGAACGCAGCGATCCACGCCCACATGGCGAAGAGTTCCCACATGTGGCCGAAGTAGCCGATGCTGGCTAGCCGAAAGCTGCGATCGCGAACGATATGGCCGATCTGTGCCGGGTCGAACTTTGCCGGGGCCACCCGATAGGGACCTTCGACTGCGAATCGCACGACAACGATTCCTCCGAGCAGGGTGAGTCCTGAGGTCAACAGCATCGTCAGCTTCCAGTCGACGCCGCCGAGGCCGTTGAGCAGATGGGGAAGTGCAGACCTGCAGTCAGCGCCCCGATCATCACGCCCAGAGCCAGGCCTCGCCCGGCCTGATACCAGGACGACATGGCCTTGAGAGCCGGCGGATACACCGCAGCCAAGAATGCGCCGGTCAGGAATCGAAGCCCGAGAGCGGGTGTGAAGTCGTCGGCGACAACGATCAACGCGTTGGCTGCTGCAGCGCCAATCGACCCGAGGAACATCAGCCGCAGTGGCGGAATTCGGTCGGCCAGATTCGTCGCCGCCGTCAGCACCGCGCCGCCGACGAAACCCAGCTGCACCGCAATTGTCAGCCAGCTCCCTTGTGTGTTCGACAGTGCCCACGCCGAGCGAAGTTGCGTCAGAACAGCCGCAGTCGAAAACCAGGTCGACATCGTCAGGACCAGCACGAAGGCGAGGATGCGTAGCTGGCGATTCTGAGCGGTCGACGCGAACTTCATGGCAACGGAACCCTGGCAGAGGCGGTCTGGATTCCTTCGGTAGACGAATCCAGGCCATCTTCACACGTGGCGACCCACTCTGGGAGCTGGGCGAGGGCTTTCAGCAGATCGCAACAGTGCGGAGATCAAAAAGTGGGCGAACTCGAGAAGCCGACAAATGAGGCGTCACCTATACGCGGGGTTTCCAGACAGCTAGATTTCTGGCATGGCAACTGCAGCATTCATTGGTCTTGGCAACATGGGATATCCGATGGCGGGCCACATGGCGTCGGCGGGACATGAGGTGCGCGTCTTCAATCGCACCCGTGCCAAGGCCGACCAATGGGCCGCTGAACACGGGGGAACGGCATGCGCTACGCCAGCCGAGGCCGCCGCGGGTGCTGACTTCGTTGCGCTCTGTGTTGGCGCCGATGCTGATGTTCGTGCGGTCAGCTACGGCGATGACGGTGTGCTGGCGGCCATGTCTGACGGTGCCGTGCTCGTCGACCACACGACCGCGTCGGCCGAATTGGCACGCGAACTCGGCGAGGCCTGCTTGGCAAAGGGCGTGGGGTTCGTCGATGCGCCTATATCGGGTGGCCAGGCAGGCGCCGAAAACGGCGCGCTCAGCGTGATGTGTGGGGGAGCCCAGGCCGACTTCGATCGAGCATTGCCGCTCATCGATGCCTATTCGTCGGCGGTAACACTTGTTGGGCCGGTCGGCAGCGGGCAACTCACCAAGATGTGCAACCAGATCTTGTGTGCAGGCGCTATTCAGGGCGCCGCCGAGGCAATTGCGTTCGGCCAAAAGGCCGGCCTCGACATGGGCAAGGTCCTCGCGGCAGTGACCAAGGGCGCGGCTGGATCCTGGTACCTGAGCAACCGTGGCGACACCATGGTCAGCGACGACTTCGACTTTGGATTCGCCGTCGACTGGATGGCCAAGGACCTTGGTCTCGTACAAGACGAGGCGGCCGCACTCGAGGCAGAGATTCCGCTCACCTCGCTCGTGCACCGCTATCTGAAGGCAACCCAAGACGCCGGCGAGAATCGGCTCGACGCAACCGCCATCGTCCGCCGGTACCGAGAGTCGTAACGCAGCGACGCTGGGTTCCCTACTACATGTTCGTTCGTGTAAGAGTGGGGTATGGCTTCTGAACAACGCTGGCTCGAGGGCGTAACGGTCCTCGACCTCACTCGGTATCTAGCGGGGCCGTCGTGTACCCGACTGCTCGTCGAAC
>JBDNHG010000310.1:0-2022 GCA_041688925.1 Acidimicrobiales bacterium
GACTCGTATTGCCCGAGAATGACTATGCCATCAGGAGCGAGATCAGTCCGGGCCCCGCCGTTGCCGCGAATCCGTTTCATCGGGTCTTTCTGCTGCGCCACCGTTTCGACGGCGGTTCGAGAGATTATTGTGCCCTGGGCAAGTTGAAAGAGTCGACGAATCCGTTCAGCGCCGCTGTTCCCAGCCATGACCTCCTCGGTTACGTTGCCCGGCAGGTGCAGGAGGACGTTTGGCGGCAGCTCGGCATCGTCAAATAGCCAGGTGATGGCATCGCGACCCACAGCGTTCAATGATGTCTTGCGATCTCGGTTGCCTCCAGCCCCGAGAAAGGGTTCTTCTGCCCGGACGACGCCCATTGACCACTTCGAGTGCTGATCATTAGCCCATAGACCGAGGATGATCTTCCCCCTTGCCTCCAGAGGGATCATCCAGCGAGCCTTTTCTTGGCTGTACTTGCAGTCGACCTCGACCCCATCGATGGTGAAGTCAAGGACGTCTCCGTCATTGAACAGAAACGTACGTTGCATATTGATCTCGACGAGGGTGCCACAGTGGGTCTTCTCGGTCTTGTATAGCTGGTCCCATCGGTACCGGCCGGTGCGCTGGCCGTCGTAGAGCTGGTCGAGCGTGTAGCGCAGGACACCGGCTGTACGACTGCCACTTGGGTCGTGGGAGGCGACTGCTTGAAATACTGTCTCTAGTTCAGGGTCGTCGCGCAGATCCACCACGACTTTGTAGCCGACGCGATACGCCTACGTCCATGAGTGGGTGTCGAGGCTGGCGCTCGGTTTCTTAGGCAGTAGCCGAAACCACCTGTGAGCGCGGCTCATTCGAGCTCGACCTCAATCGCTATAGGCGTCCACGATCAAGACTCCGCGGACCTTCAGTTGAAGATGTTGGGGTGTGGTCTGAAATTCGAAGCGGCCCTCTTGGATAACTGTTGGGCCAGGACCTCTTGCAAGACGTTCGAGCGCTCGAGAACCGACCTCTGGAAGCAGCGGTGTTGAGCTCACCGCAACCCCGTGCGAGCCAGCGGCTTTCATTTCGTCGATCACTGTGTAACGAATAGCGATCCTCTGCGAGCTAATCGGCTGGGCGGTTTCGTACAGCCGATGACCTTGTGCGATCTTCCGGAACACTGTGTCGAAGCGGTCCCACTCGACCATCAACCCAACTTGTGGTGCGGTACGAAACTGTTCAGCAAGTCTTCTGCGCAGTCTCGGGTTGCGCTCGACGGCTCGTTGCTGGCGTCTTCGAGTAAACCTCGTTGGATCTGGGGATCCAGCGGCCACAGCTTCGAGTGCGCAGACCACGTACTCCTCGTCAACGGAGAAATCAAGGTTGCATGGCTTGCAGCTTGGAACGGTCGCTAGGAACGGAAATGGCCTGTCTAAGAAGGCCTTCGGGGGAACATGATCACGTGTCGTGGGGTGTTCATCGCCACATGAATAGCAGCCACCCTTCAAACGATCATCGGAATAGTCTCTAATCTGGTCCACGTCAGCTGCGAAGAAGTTGCGCCACGTGTTGGGCGAGTGCTTTTCCGAGCTGTGGCGGCACCGCATTGCCTATCTGTCGGGCGATTTCGATCTTGGTGCCTTCGAACAAAAAGTTGTCGGGGAACGACTGAAGTCTTGCTGCCTCGCGATGGGTAATCGGTCGATCGTGCACGGGGTGCAGGTAGCGACCCTTCTCCGGTTTGTAGAACTCGGTGCGGATGGTCGGCGATGGCCGGTCCCACCACATGCGCCCCATCACATCGGTTGTGCCAGTGGGCTTGTTAAGCCAGCAGTTTGGGGTGATGTCGGGGCGATCACGCATAAGGTCGAAACGATTGCCGCCTTCGGGAATCGTCTTGTACCGCTCCAGCGACTTCGCCGTCGGATTCCTCTTGATGTGGAGATCTTGTGACCCGTCTGCGGCCATGGTCGGCTGATCGGTGGTTGGTTTCTTTGGCAGGTCAGCCATTGCGTCGTGAACGGTTACGTATGGCTTGCCCGTCGGGCTGGCGTCACCGTGTGA
>JBDNHG010000311.1:0-4316 GCA_041688925.1 Acidimicrobiales bacterium
AACCGCAGCCCCAAGCGTCGTGACGAAGGCGGTTCGAACAAGGACGCCGGCCGCGATAGTGGGTCACGTTCAGGTACGAGCGAAGGCGGTCGTAGCCGCAACAAGGCCAACGCCGACTCGGGTTCTTCTGCAGCTGCGAAAACAGGCGGCGGCGGTTCCAACAGAGACGGCGGCCGTGATGGCGGCGGTCGCAACCGCAGCCGGGGCAACAGCCGCGATGGCGGCAACCGCCAGCGCAATGCCCGCAGTGATCGCAACAGCCGCAACAACGAAGACCGCGTCGAGATGCCGGTTGACGAGCAACGCGAGACGCTCGAAGCGTTTGTTACCGGTGTCGCCAAGTCATTCGACAGCGCCGCCAAGGTGACGTTGGTCGAAGAAGGTACAACGCTGCAAGCACAGGTAAACGGCGGCGACCTCGGTCGTTTGGTTGGGCCTAAGGCTGCAACCCTGCAGTCGCTCGAAGAGCTTGCTCGCACCGCAATGCACCGTGCAGCCGCTGGTCGGCGTTACCACCGCATCCAGGTCGATGTCGATGACTATCGTGCTCGTCGCCGTGAGGCGTTGGCCAACTTCGCCACTGATTTGGCGAGGAAAGTGGCCGAATCAGGCGAAAGTAAGGCCCTTGAGCCTATGGGAGCTGCAGACCGCAAGCTGATCCATGATGCGGTTGCCGATGTCGACGGCGTCGAAACAGTGTCTGAGGGTCGCGATCCTCGCCGCTACATCGTGCTGCTAGCAACCGATGCGAGTGACGAAGAAGAATGACCCCTGAGCTCCAACGCGACCTGCTGGCCGCGTTGGAGCGCCCCCACCGCCTGGGCACCATTGGCGGCAATCTCGAAGAACAGCTGGCGCATTGCGCCAGCTTTTCTTCTGTTTTGGCCGAAGTTGTCGACGAGGGCGCGCTTCAGGGACGGGGTGTGGACTTGGGTACCGGGGGAGGCCTGCCGGGAGTCGCTCTCGCTGCGCTCTGGACAATGATGTCATGGACGTTGGTAGATATGCGCACCGCTCGGGCTGACGAGGTCGAGCGAACAATTCTTCGATTAGGTCTCGGCGACCGGGTCGAGGTGCGAGGTAGCGAGGCTCAATTGTTGGGGCACCAGCCCGACCTCCGTGAAGCATTTGATATTGCTGTTGCCCGGGCATTTGGCCCACCGAGTCTGACAGCGGAGTGTGCAGCTGGGCTGGTGCGGCCCGGCGGCACACTTGTTGTGAGTGAACCACCCGCTGGCGACTCAGCCGATGACGAACGTTGGGATATCGCTGGCCTTCATTCGTTAGGTTTCGAGCCACCCAACATCATCTCGCATGGGGGCAGTCGTTTCGCGGTGCTACGCAAGGCAACTGCAACCCCGATCACTATTCCGCGCTTGCCACCACGTGCATCTCGCGGATGGTTCCACGCCAAGTAGCGCATGCGTCAGTGATGATGGCCACGTTCCCCCGTTGTTTCACGTGAAACATGTCGCAACGGTGGTGGGCAGTGCATTCGCTGGGCGGGGTGACTCGACTCGAACGCCAGCTGATTGCTGGGCGGACGGAAGTAGTGGCATCGTCTTAGCTACTTGAGTCAGGCGCATAGCCGTGTTCGGGTCGGCATCGGCGGCCAGCCTCATGCCCTGTCCCTAGTGCGCCGATGGTTATAGAACCCTAGGTAGCAGCGACCGCAACAGTTGGCGACACATGTTTCACGTGAAACATCTTGTGGCTGGGCGGTTGTTCCGTAGTTTGGCCGGCGAGCAATCTGGGTTCCTCGCAACGCGGCAGGCTTGTCGGGACCGTGGGTCAGGACCCTAAAGAGCTGGCCGAAGGCGGACCACCGCAGGGCTGCCGGAATTACCACTCCTCGGATAGGACTTGCGGCTTCTGAGAAGGCCCAACCTTAGGGTTGCTTGCGAGGGGCATAGAGGGCTGTTGAACTAGCACTAGGAATAGCCAAAATGGACTCGAGTTAATCGCGCAGCTGGAGGTTGCAGTGGAGGGAAAGTCGTGTTGGTTAGCGACGATCGAACCCTGCTTGCGCCCTCGATGTTAGACGCAATGATTGAATCCATTCGAACAACTTGGGTTCTGTCATCGAGTTTGCTCGGGGTCTGGTTCGTCACAGCTCGCGTGGCGCAATACGACCTACTGGCGTTGGGCTGGCCGCACGTTGCAGGTGCGGGCCTCGAGCCCGGGCGTATTGAGCCGACTCGGCTACGGATGCCCGACCGGATGTGCGGTGGCATGATGATGACGGGTCTGGTGTCTCTAGTCATTCTGGTCGGGACTCTTACGTTCACTCAGCTGCTCCCCTGCATCATTGTGTAGATCTCTGTCAGCATGACCGCGAGTTATGCAGGCTGCTATCAGTACGCGCTACCGCTTCGCTCGCCTGCTACCCGGCAGTCGTGTTTGCGATACGTGGTTATCGCCATGCAGGCTCTCAGAGACAAGATGGGTACACGCCGGAAGACATGGCCTATGCTGTGCCCACCTCCCCTTGGCAGACCTGCACTCACGCCCTCCGGTTGTGGTGGGTGTTCGGCGAGCGATCGGGGTTCTCACATGGGCGCAGGGTCGTCGGGACCGTAGGTCAGGGTGTTAGCAAGCAGCCGTGGGGCGATCCTCGAGCACAGCGACCGCCATCTCCCGTTTCGATATGCGGCGTCTGAGAAGGGCAACACTTCAGGTTGCTTGCAGGGGAGAAGAGGGAGGGCCGTTGAGTGGCGCTATGCCTAGCCGAACAACACGAGGTGGCCTGTGCGACCCGTCTGGGACTTGTAGTGCTAGACATTCTGGCTGGATCGAGGCACTGCGCGCGGTGTTTCACGTGAAACACCGGTCAATACGGACTCTATGAAGGAACGCCAGGCTCAAAGTGACGTACCAGCGTCCTGCTATTCGGCCCGTGTCGCAACATCTGCCGCTGGAGGTGCTGGAGGATCGGCAATTTCACAGGCCACACCAGGTACGTGGCGCATGTGACGGCGACCTCTTCCGATCTTTCATTGATTGGGTGGGCTACGAGCTGATTGCTTTCTGCCACGCGAGAGCTGCTTAGCTGGCCAACCAATGTTTCACGTGAAACACAAGTGCACCTGCCAGTCGACAGGGCGCTAGAGTTCTGATGCGATGCAGAGCGATCTCCCCAATGACAGCGCAGAACCAAGGCCACAAGATGCCGATGGTTCCTCCGACCCGCTCACCGCGTCACCTGACGATGAGATGACGGCCGAAGAATGGGCTGAACTCGAGCGGGCTACAGCGCCTGACCCAACGTCGAACGCCCTACCTGAGGCCGAAGTCTCCCCTACGGTGGTCGAGTTCGAGTCAGGTACACCTCTGGCTGATGAACTTGCCCCTGCCCAGACTATTGTCGCCGATGCAGGTGGTTTCCCTACTTCAGAGCCAGCTCCCACCGTGCCGGCAAGTACTGATTCGGCGACCGAAAGCGAGTTTGTTGCTGAGACCGTGTCGCAATCTGTTGTCACCTCATCGAGCGACCGAGCTGAACCCGCCCCAGGGTCGCACCAGCTGCAAGCTGACGCAGCGTTGTCACACGGCACTGTCCCGCATGACGCAGATGACGCTGCCATTGAGCCAACTGGCGGTGATCCGGGAGATAGCACCGATGCCGAAGAAGCAGGTCTTGACGCCAGTGACGACGACAAGAATGGCCTAAATCGGCCATATTTGGACCCTACCCCTCAGAGTGGTGGCGATCTGGGTGCCACCAGGGATACATCAGATCCTCACAACGATGATGCCGAGCACGGTGTTGATCAGGATGGCCTTGATCACGACGGTGTTGACCTCGATGGTGATCATGATGGTGTTGATCACAACGACGATGCCCAGAGTGGCGTTGAACTGAGCGGTGCTACAGGCGAAAGCACCACGAATGACGAAGATGGTGCTGCCAATGAAAGCAGTGCGGGCGAGGAAGAGCTCGCCGATGAGCGCCTGGCGATGCCACTCCCCCGAATTATTGCGGTCGCCAACCAGAAGGGCGGTGTTGGTAAAACGACAACAACAGTGAATATTGCTGCCTGTCTCGCCGAGCAGGGTTACCGCACCTTGCTCGTTGATCTCGATCCGCAGGCGAATGCGTCAACTGGACTTGGTCTGGAACCTCGCGAACTCGAATACTCGATCTACCACGTCATGTTGCATGACCAGCCGGCTGACAGCTGTATCGAACCCACAGAGGTCAAGAACCTTTTCGTGCTGCCGAGCAGTCTTGATCTGGCCGGCGCCGAGATCGAACTGGTCTCGGTGCTGAGTCGTGAACACCGTTTGCGAATGGCGATCGAAACGGTGATCGATGA
>JBDNHG010000312.1:0-1374 GCA_041688925.1 Acidimicrobiales bacterium
CACGCCCCTCACCTATGAGCACTTCGAAGCCATCGGCAGTGGGCTCGGCACCGGCGGGTTCATCGTCTACGACGACCGCACCGACCCTGGCGAGTTGGCTCACGCCGTCTCAACGTTCTTGTCTGTCGAGTCGTGCGGCCAATGCCCGGCATGCAAGCTGGGCGCCGCCAAGATCACCGAGCTTCTCACGGTTGCTGAACCCGACCGCCCTGAACTCGAGGCCCGGCTTCGGGCAGTAACCGACAGTTCGCGTTGCTATTTGCCCAGCCAAGAGCAACGACTTGTCACGAGCCTGCTCCCCGACATTGGCGAACCGTCGTTGCGCACACCGCCGAGGGGCATCTACATCACCAAAATTGTCGACCTCGAGCGTGACGACAACGGACAGAGCCGCTTTGTCCTCGACGAGCGACAACTCCGCAAGCAGCCAGACTGGACCTACCGGTAGGTGTTCAGCGAACCTTGAATCGTTTGGTACCTAACGATTAAGCTGGGCCGATGGTCAACTTCGTCGACAACTACCTTGACGATCTCGGGCCAGATGACGCCGACATCACGAGCCACGACACCTATACCGCTGGGGTACCGCACGCGACCTTTGACCGGCTTCGGGCTGCGAGCCTGGTGTTCTGGACCGACGAAGCCGACGGCGCTGGGTTCTGGTCGATACTGCGCTATGACGACGCTCTGGCCGTAAGCCGCGACGTCGCGACATTCACGTCGTCTAAAGGCATCCGCCTCGAAGAGATGGACGACGAAGAAACCAAGGCGCGGCTCACAATGATGGAGCTCGATCCGCCCGAGCACACCCGCTATCGACGGCTGGTCAGCAAGGGTTTCACCCGCCGCTCGGTCGAATCGCACGAAGATCAGATCCGTCAGATAGCGATCGAGGTCATCGAAACTGCGCTCGAACAGACCGAGTTCGACTTCGTGCATGCGATCGCCGAGCAGTTACCGATGCGAATGTTGGGCAAGCTGCTCGGCACCAGCGACGACGACGGCCACAAGCTGGCTGCGTGGGGAGACGCACTATTGGGCAACACCGATCCTGACTTCACCGAGTTTCCGGTCGACCTCACCGATACTGAGCAGTTCCGCATGGTGCCGTTCCGCAGCCCGGCATCGATTCAGATCTTTCAGTACGCCCAACAACAGGCCGAAGATCGCCGGGTGTGCCCTCGCGGCGATGTCATCTCACAACTGCTGGCGCCCACTATCGACGGCGAGCCGCTGACCGACCTCGAGTTCAACAACTTCTTTACGCTGCTCGTCGCTGCGGGCAACGACACCACTCGCTACACGATGACCCATGCCATGTCGATGCTCATGCAACATCCTCAGCTGTGGGATGCGTGGAAGGCCAACGACGAG
>JBDNHG010000313.1:0-3612 GCA_041688925.1 Acidimicrobiales bacterium
CCTCCAGTTCACCCCCGACATGCTTCCCGCCGACATCGTCGGCACCCGCATCTGGCGAGCATCGACCGAGACCTTCGACATCGAACTCGGCCCGCTCGTTGCGAACATGGTGCTTGCCGATGAAATCAACCGCGCACCCGCCAAGGTGCAATCAGCGCTGCTCGAAGCAATGGCCGAACGCCAGGTCAGCATTGGCGGAGAAACGTTCAAGCTGCCACGGCCATTCCTGGTGCTGGCGACTCAGAACCCTATCGAGTCCGAGGGTGTCTACCCGTTGCCCGAAGCCCAGCGAGATCGCTTCTTGATGAAGATCGTGATCGACTACCCGACCCCGGCCGAAGAGGTCGAGATCGTGCAACGCATGGGCGTGAACCCTCCGGTAGCCAAGCAGGTACTCGATCTCGACGAACTCCTGGCGCTTCAGCAGAAAGCCCGCGACGTCTACGTCGATCGCAATGTCGTCGACTACGCCGTGAGCCTGACCTTGGCGACCCGCGATCCGGGTGCCTATGGCCTGGGTGACCTCGCACCGATGATCTCCTACGGCGCAAGCCCCCGGTCGAGTCTTGGCCTGGTGGCTGCGGCACGAGCCCTTGCGGTCATTCGCAACCGCAACTATGTGCTGCCCCAAGACATCTTCGACATCGCGCCCGAGGTCATGCGGCATCGACTCGTGTTGTCCTACGAAGCGCTGGCCCGCGACATCACCGCCGACCACATCGTCGCCGGCATTCTGGCCACCGTGCCTGCGCCACGCGTCGCTCCGTCCCAAGAACCCACCTACGGCACTTCGGCAGCCGGCTAACGCCACCCTCGATGTTTCGACGCAAGGCTGATGAGGCCGAGACAACAGCGCACCCGTACCTCGACCGGCGCGAGTCGGTGTCGAGCGTGCTGCGCCGACTCGAACTCGACATCAACATGCGGCTCGATGGGCTGCTTCAGGGCGACTACCGCGGCCTTGTGCCCGGGCATGGTTCTGAACCTGGTGAGACCCGGCGATACACGCCGGGCGACGATGTACGACGCATCGACTGGAATGTGTCGGCCCGTATGCAAGATACGTACATCCGTCAGACGATTGCCGATCGAGAACTCGAGACCGCCGTCGCAGTCGACCTGACGCCGAGCCTCGACTTCGGCACCGCCGACAGCGAGAAGCGTGACCTTGCCGTCGCAGCAACCGCTGCTGTTGGCCTGCTCACGCTGCGAATCGGGAACCGGTTCGGAGCCGAACTCATTCGCCCCGATGGCGTGCAGAGCTTGCCCGCCAAACAAGGGCGCGACCATGTCATGCACATCGTCGAGCAGGTGCTCACCGCTCCTCGAGCCGATAGCTCGAGCACCACGCTCGCCGACGGCATTGCCCGGTTGCACGGGCCCCATCGTCGCCGCGGATTTCGCGCTGTCATCAGCGATTTCATCGACGACAGCGACTGGCGAGCACAGCTGAAATTGGTTGCGATCCGCAATCAGCTCATCGCCATCGAGATCATCGACCCTCGTGAGATGGAGCTACCCAACGTCGGCTCCCTTGCGGTCATCGACCCCGAAACCGGGCAGCGCCTCGAGATCCAGACCCAGCGACGCAAGGTCCGCGAGCGTTATGCAGAAGCAGCGCTCGAACAACGGGCCGATATCGCCCAAGCATTCCGCGAATCACGCACGAACCACCTGCAGCTCTCGACCGACCGCGACTGGTTGTTCGACGTAGTCAAGTTCGTCGCCACCCAGAAAGGCCTAGCGTAATGATTGGAAGCACCA
Organism: Acidimicrobiales bacterium; assembly: GCA_041688925.1. Classification (GTDB taxonomy): domain Bacteria; phylum Actinomycetota; class Acidimicrobiia; order Acidimicrobiales; family UBA10347; genus UBA10347. Next base: position 1,765 of record JBDNHG010000313.1, read on the forward strand.
TCATCGCTCAACTCAGCGACGGGGGCGACACCGGGCTGTGGTCGTCCAAGTTCGACATCCCCGACAATCTCGAGTTCCTCCAGCCCGGTCGGTTGTGGTGGCTGCTTGCCGTTGCCGCCCTTTTCGTCGCCTATGTGGTGATGCAGTTCATCCGTCGCGGCGCCGCCGTGCGTTTCACCAATGTGCGACTGCTCGACAAGATTGCGCCACAACGCCCCAATTGGCGGCGCCATATTGCCGCGGTCTTCTTGCTGCTTGGCCTCGGCGGAATGATCCTGGCTTATGCAGAACCTGCAGCGGTGACCGAGGTGCCAAGCGAACGGGCAACCATCATGTTGGCCATCGACACCTCGTTGTCGATGCAGGCCGAGGATGTCGTGCCGAGTCGCATCGACGGCGCTAAGGAAGCCGCCACGAGCTTCCTCGACGAGGTTCCCGAACAGATCAACGTCGGCCTCGTCAGCTTCAACGGCATCGCCACTGTGCGGGTGCCACCCACCACGAATCGAGCCGCGGTTCGCTCGGCCATTCTCGATCTGGAACTCGGCGAAGCAACCGCTATCGGCGAAGCGACCTTCGCCAGCATTGATTCGCTCGAGAGCTTCATCACCGAGTTCGACGGCGACGCTCCTCCTGCCCGCATCGTGTTGATGAGCGACGGCGAGACCACGGTTGGCCGCCCCGACGCAGCGGCAGTAGACCGGGCCCGTCTCGCCGGAATCGCGGTGTCGACCATTGCCTTTGGCACCGACGGCGGCGTGATCGAGATCCCCGAAGATCCCCGGCCGATTCCTGTGCCCGTCAACGAAGACGCTCTCGCCGAGATCGCTGATGGCACTGGTGGCGACTTCTTCGAAGCTGCCACGACCGATGAGCTGAAAGCGATCTACACCGACATTGGGTCAGCTGTTGCGACCGAGGAAGCTCGCGTCATTGTCGGCAGCTGGTTCGCCGGTCGCGCCATGCTGCTGATTCTCATCGCTGCCGCACTGTCGCTGTTCTTCAGCAACCGCCTGCCCTAGCCCGTTGCCCGCGGCCGTGTCCAGGCTTGGCGACATCGTGATCGGCTGTTGACATCAGTCAAGCACCCTGCCAGGGAATCGACGCAGATACCGTTGCCGCTATGTGTCGCCGAATTACGTGTCGTACCTGTAACAAGCCATCCTTTGCCGGATGCGGCCTGCACATCGAAGACGTGTTGGGCGATGTTGCCCCCGAGGATCGCTGCAGCTGCGATTCCATGGCCAAACGAGGCGGCTGGCTCAGCCGGCTGTTCAACCGCTCGTCCTGAATCTGCTTGCAGCGCGGCCCTCAGTGGTCTGCATCCTGGCTCGAGGAACTCGACGTCAGGCGCACAATCTAAGCTCGACGCATGATTCCTGATCTCGAAGTGTCCCGCACCATCGCCGCCTCATCCAACACGGTGTTCAGCGCACTGACCGATATCACCCGCATGGGCGAATGGAGCCCTGAATGCGTCCGCGCCGAGTGGAACGAGGGCTTTGACAGCCCGACGCTCGGAGCCGGGTTCACCGGCCACAACCGCAACGGCGAACTCGAATGGACCGCTGCGGCCAAGATTGTTGATCTCGTCGAGAACGAGCGTTTCTTCTTCGATTGCTTGTCTGGTGACTTCGTATTCGCCAAGTGGGGCTACACCATCGAACCAACGACTGGCGGCTGCCTCGTGACCGAGCATTGGCAAGATTTGCGGCCCGAGTCGTCGCTCGAGCGCAGCACTCAGATCAGCGGCGTAGCCGACCGGGTCGCGCACAACCGCGCCGGCATGGAAATGACGCTCGAGCGCCTCGCCGCAGCAGTGGAATAACGCACTCCACGCTCATCAGA
>JBDNHG010000314.1:0-3011 GCA_041688925.1 Acidimicrobiales bacterium
GAGCTCGAACGCTGGCTACAAGACCCAACCGTGCAGGACGTGCACATCAACGGCTTCGATCGAGTGTTCATCAAGACGCGTGATGGCGGCCGCAAGCAGGTCTCCCAGATCGCAGCGTCCGATGCCGAACTTCGGCGACTTATCGCCGACTTCGCCCGGCGGATGGGTCGAGTCGAGCAGCGCTTCGACTACGCGAACCCCATCATCGACATGCAATTGCCAAACGGTGATCGCCTCAATGCGATGTTTAGTGTGTCGTCGCGGCCATCGATGTCGATCCGCAGACATGACTTTGCAATCAGCTCACTCGACGAGCTGCTCGAACTCGGTGTGATGGACGGCGTCGTCGCCCGATTCTTGCGAGCTGCCGTGGGGGCGAAACGAAATCTGGTCGTGTCGGGCGGAACGGGCACCGGCAAGACGACTCTCCTGCGGGCATTGATCAATGAGATCGATGCCGACGAACGAATCGTCACCGTCGAAGACAACCTCGAACTCGGCATTGCTCGATTCGGTGAAGCTCATCCCAACCTGGTCGAGTGCGAGGCTCGCGGCGAGAACATCGAGGGTCTCGGCGGCATATCGATGGCCGACCTCGTCGTCGCGTCACTGCGGATGGACCCCGACCGAATCATCGTTGGCGAGTGCCGTGGAGCCGAGACCGTGCCGATGTTGCTGGCTATGTCGCAGGGCAACGAGGGCTCGATGACATCGATTCACGCCGACTCGTCCAAAAACGTTTTCAACCGCATCATCACCTATGCAGCGACGCTGGCCCAACCACCGATCGATCCCAGCCATGCGACCCTGCTCATCCGAGATGCGGTGCATTTCATCGTGCACCTCGGGTTTTCAAACGGCCGTCGGGTGATCCAGTCGATACGCGAGGTCGACCCGACGAGTGAAGAGAACATGTTGTCGACCGAGGTGTTTGCACCCGGTCCAGAGGGGCGGGCGGTCCCTGCATATGGACTGTCAGGCCGTGGCCATATCAGAGCGCTCTCCGCCCAGGGATTTGATCCTCGGTGGGCTGCTCGAGATCGGACGCAGTAATGGATGCACTGATCATGGCTTCGCTCGGAGCGCTTGTGGCCGTCGGCTTGTTGTCGGCAACGTTCTCGTTGCTTGGTGTACGCCTGTTCCACGGGTTCGGCGCTGGTGCCCTGCGAGCGCAGCGCTACTCGCAGCGTCTGGTGTTCTGGTTCTTCGGTGCATTCTCGTTGGCGTGCTTTGTTTGGGCGTGGACGAAATGGCCCGTTGGCGGATTGTGGGCGTTTGCCGGCGTCATGTCGATTCCGCTGCTCAAGGGACAAGGCCATCATGCCGACGATGAGATCGCCAAGGTTGAAGCGATCGCGACCTGGACCGAGCAGATTCGCGACACGATGAATGCTTCGGCCGGTTTGCAGCAGTCACTCATTGCCACGGCCGTCAATGGTCCGGCGGTAATCAAGTCTGAGTTGACATCGTTCGCACGCCGGGCACCTCGTGGTGACCTCAGCGGAGCCCTCCGCCAGCTGGGTCTCGACCTCGATCATCCGGCGTCTGATCTGGTGATCGCCGGCTTGGTCAGCGCAACCGAACTCGACGCAGGACGGTTGGTGCCGCTGCTGTCGCGACTCGCAAGCTCGATTCGCGACGAAGCACAGATGCGGGTGCGTATTGAGGTCAGCCGATCACGGGTCCGCACATCGATGAAGATCGTGGGGTTCTTCGTCTTAGCCACGATGTTCGCGCTGGTGCTGTTCGGACGCGATTTGCTGAGCGGCTACCAGACCGCACTGGGTCAGCTCTGGCTACTCGTCGTGGGTGGGGTCGTGGTGCTGGCTATCTGGTCCACTCGCAAGCTCGCCGAAGTGCCCCAACCCGAACGTTTTGTCGCCCGCAGGACAGCCGCATGAACGCCGTCGTGATGATGTTCCTTGGCGCCGGCATCGGCATGGGCTTCATCCTGCTGGTCCAAGCACTGCGGCCGAGCAGCCAACCCATTGCCGACGTGTTCGATGCGGTTGCCGCCGAGGGCCAGGGATTCTCGGCGAGCGCTATTCGCACCGACCGGTCGTTTCGAGACTTCGTAGCGACTATCGGAAGCCACTTGGCTACGGCGACAAACGACGAGGCACACCTCGCCAAAGATCTTGCGGTTACAAACTCGAGCCTCGAACAGCACGGTCTCGTCAAGGCCGCAACCCCGGCACTCACCCTGCTCTCGGTGTACGTGCTTTGGTTGCTTGCGGCGGGTCTCGGCGTGGCGGTAAACCCGCTGCTGGTGTCGGTGATCGCCATTGCGGGTGCATTGATCGCCTTCGTCATCCCCGATGTGCGGCTGCGGGCGCGGGCCAAAGAACGCCGCAGCGCTTTCCGCCATGCGCTATCGGCCTATCTCGATCTCGTAACGATCATCATGTCGGGCGGTGGCGGGCTGCTGACAGCGCTGCAGTCAGCAGCAGATTCGGGCGACGGCTGGGCCTTCGCCGAGATCCGTGGCGCGCTCGACCGGGCTCGGCTATCGAACCGCACGCCTTGGTCTCAGCTGGGCGTCTTGAGCGACCGATTCGACATTCCCGAGTTGCGCGATCTGGTGTCGACCGCCGAACTCGCCGGTTCCGAAGGGTCGCGCATCACCCAGTCTGTGGCGACCAAAGCCGATGTACTACGAGCCCGCCTTCAAGCCGAAGTCGAACAAACCTCCGAGTCGTTGACCGAACAGATGCTGCTGCCGGTTGGCCTGTTGCTGGTGGCGCTCTTCTTGTTCCTGGGCTTTGCCGTGTTTCAGCAGATCGGCACGCCGACCGAACCAGACCTGAACGGTCAGCTCATCGGCATGCTGTCGGCGTTGCCCTGGCACGGCGGCTGATTCATGTTCTCTCATTTCGTACCCAACCCACCAAAGGGAATCCATCATGCACCGCACTGCACTCACTGTTTATCTCCGTGTGGCGACTCGCTTTCGCGAGATCCGCGACATCGATCGCGAGCGCGGTCTGACCACGACCGAGATCGCTGTACTC
>JBDNHG010000315.1:0-1866 GCA_041688925.1 Acidimicrobiales bacterium
CGATCACTCCGCCGCTCATGAACCCGTCGTCGGCTCGCAGGACCCGGTCGGCCAGATTGCCGATGGCCCCGCCAGTGATAGCGCCGAAGAGGGCGAGCATGCGTCGGTCGGTGATGGTGCGAGCGTAAAAAAGCATGCCGATCACGACGAACAAGATGAGCAACCCCAACCAACGTCCGAGGCTGGCCCCAAGCCCGAAGGCGGAACCGAAGTTGCGGGTGAGATTGAACCGTGCCGTCCAGAACAGGTCGATATTTCGATCAACGAGTTCGGACGCAGCCCATACCTTGGTGACCTGATCGAGCAGCAGCACACTGGCAGCGACACCGCCGACGAGCCACATGCGCTGCGGTTGACTGATGGCTACGGTCGAGTCGACCTCGTGGCTAGCGTCGGAATCCGGCGACTTTGTATTCGACACGTTCGGCCGCCCATGGGATTGCTTCAAGACGTTCCTTGGGGATTGGTTTGCCGGATGTCACACACATGCCGTAGGTGCCAGCCTTGACGCGAGCCAGTGCTTCGTCGATCTCGTCGACCGCGTTCTGTGCGTAACTGCTAAGCGCTAGATCACGTTCGCGTTCGACCTGGAGCGTGTCGCCATCGCCTGACTCTTCGTCGAACTGGACATCGCCAGGGTCACGATCGACAAGAAGACTGTCAGCTTCTGCCTTCCATATCTCTGCCGATTTCGTGTACCGAGCACGTTCTTTGAGCAGGCTCTGCTCCTGATCGTCGATGAACTTTTTCCCGTAGGAAGACTTTGGCTTTGGTGCCTTGTCGGCAGCTTTGTTCACGGATGCCTTCTTTGCTGATGATCGCTTGGTAGCGGCCGAAGCGGTTGGAGATTTCTGTGTTGCGGCTTTTTTAGCGGCTGCTTGCTTGGGCGCAGCTTGCTTTGCAGGTGCCTCTTGAGCTGCTGCTTTGTTGTCTGACTGCTTCTTGCTTGCCATGATTACCCTCCGCTCTTGCTGGGCGGGCGGAGTATAGCCAGAAGAAATGTCGATCAGATGGTCACTTGGTGCCGATAACCTCTCGCGAGTGAGCGAACAGCTTCCATATCCCCCCGTTGATCCCAAACTCGACCTACCGGCCCTCGAGGCCAAGATTCTAGGCCGATGGCAAGACGAGAATGCCTTCGCAGCGTCGGTGCAACAGCGACCTGCCGAGCAAGAATTCGTCTTTTACGACGGTCCCCCATTTGCGAATGGACTGCCCCACTACGGGCATCTTTTGACGGGGTACGTCAAGGATGTCGTGCCGCGGTATCAGACCATGCGAGGTAACCGCGTCGAGCGCCGCTTCGGCTGGGACTGCCATGGCCTTCCGGCCGAGATGGGAACCGAACAAGAACTCGGGGTGTCGGGCCGCCGCGCCATCACTGAATACGGCATCGCCAAGTTCAACGATCATTGCCGTTCGTCGGTGCTGCGCTACACCTCTGAGTGGGAACGTTACGTCACCCGTCAGGCTCGCTGGGTCGACTTCGAGAATGACTACAAAACGATGGATATCTCCTATATGGAGAGTGTCATCTGGGCCTTCAAACAGCTGTGGGACAAAGGCCTCATCTATCGCGCCAATCGTGTCATGCCGTATTCTTGGGGCGCTGAAACACCGCTGTCGAACTTCGAGATCCGCCTCGACGACGCCACCCGACCGCGCCAAGATCCAGCCCTCACGATCGCCTTCAGCCTCGACGCAGCTGCCGACGACCCAGGGCCGATGAAGATCCTGGCGTGGACCACCACACCATGGACTCTCCCGTCGAACCTCGCCCTGGCTGTGGGCCCCAACATCGACTACAGCGTGGTCAGTGTCGGCGACGAGCACTGGGTGCTCGTCACCGCTGCGCTCGAACGCTAC
>JBDNHG010000316.1:0-2805 GCA_041688925.1 Acidimicrobiales bacterium
CGACGTGCCAATCGTTGCCGGTACCGGAAGCAACGACACCAAGGCAGCGGTGGATCTGACCAAACGAGCCGTCGCTGCCGGTGTTGATGGTCTCCTTGTCGTGACGCCGTATTACAACCGGCCGTCGCAGGCTGCTCTGGTCGACCATTTCAAGGCGGTCGCGGCCGCTGGCGACGACGTACCGACGCTGATCTATGACATTCCGGTGCGCACCGGCCGCAAGGTCGATACCGAAAGCCTGCTCACGTTGGCACACGACGTCAGCAATATCATCGGCGTCAAGGATGCTGCCGGCGACCCAGCCGAAACAGCGGTACTGCTGTCGCAGGCCCCCGACGGTTTCGAGCTTTACAGCGGCGACGATGGACTCACGCTGCCGTTCCTGTCGATTGGTGCGATCGGCGCGATTGGCGTTGCCACCCACTGGACCGGCCCTGAACACGTGCAGATGTTCGATGCCTTCGCTTCAGGCGATGTCGTGACCGCTCGGCGCCTCAATGCTCTGATGTTGCCTTCGTTCGGATTCGAATCGATGCTTGATGCGCCGAACCCGATTCCGACCAAGGCCATGTTGCGAATGCTGGGTTACAAGGTGGGCCGGGGTCGTTCCCCCATGCACATAGAACCTCCCGGGCTCAAGGCGGCTGCCCGGGCGATCATCGAAGGTTCCGGTCTCGCGATCGAAGCCAGCCTCCCCAACTAGCTCTAGGAACTAACTATGCCCAACGAGATAACGATCACTTTCCTCGGCGGTCTCGGCGATATCGGGCGCAACTGCGCAGCGATCGAAACCGATGACGCCCTGCTCATACTCGACTGCGGCCAACTGTTCGCAAGCGAAGAAGAACCTGGGGTCGACTCGATCCTGCCCGACGTCGACTATCTCTTCGAACGCAAAGACAAGATCATCGGCTGTCTTGTCACCCACGGCCACGAGGACCACATCGGCGCCATTGCCCAAGTCCTCGACCGGGGGCTCGAGTTTCCGATCTATGGCTCGGCGTTCACGCTCGGCCTGGTGCGGTATCGCTGTGACGAACGCGATGTCATGGGACGCACCAAATTGATCCAGGTCGCCGATGACGAGACGGTACAGATCGGCCCGTTTTCGGTCGAGTTCCTGCCAGTTACACACTCTGTTCCTGGTGGCTTGATCTGCGCGATCACCACGCCACAGGGACTTGTGCTGCACAGCAGCGACTTCAAGCTCGACCCGCATCCGGTCGATGGCCGACGCACGAACCTGCCGCGCATCGGCGCCTTGGCCGAAGACCCCGGCATTCGCCTGTTGCTCGCCGACAGCACGAACAGCGATGTTCCGGGCTCGACGGCAAGCGAGAGTTCGATGGGGCCCAATCTGGCCGACGTCTTTCGCGCCAATCAGGGCCGACGCATCATCACCGCGTGCTTTGCCAGCCATATGCACCGAGTGCAGCAGATTGTCGACGCAGCGCTCGAAGACGGCCGCAAGATAGCGACGCTTGGTCTCTCGATGCGAAAGAACGTTGCTTTGGCTCGTTCGTTGGGCGTGCTGAAGATCCCCGATCCGGCATTCTTCGACATCGAAGAGATCGGTGACTTCGAGCCCGGCGAGTTGTGCATCATCTCGACTGGTTCACAAGGCGAAGAGCGGTCGTCGTTGGCGACTGCTGCGGCCGGCACGAGCCGGTGGATGACGATCGGAGGCAGCGACACGATCATTTTGAGCTCACACCCAATTCCCGGCAACGAAGCTCGGGTCTCGAACATGATGAACGACCTGATTCGGCGTGGTGCCGAGGTCGTGCACAGCGGCCTGGTCGAAGTGCACACGAGTGGCCACGGCAAACGTGATGAGCTCACGACGTTGCACACGGTGTCTCGGCCCGAGTGGTTCGTGCCCGTACACGGCGAATATCGCCATCTCGTGGCCCACAAATTGCTGGCCGAGTCGCTTGGGCTCAGCCAGGACCGCACGCTGCTGGCCCAAGACGGCGATCAAATCGTGCTCGCTGACGACGGACTGTCGTTGCGTCATGGCGTGACATCGGGCGCACACCAGATGCTCAACGGACGCTTTCTGGGCCCTGACCGGGGCGTTATCAGCCAGCGACGCATTCTTGGACAACAGGGGTTCGTGCTTGTGACAGCGGCGGTCGATTTCACTCAGGCGAAGCAGGTCTGTGACCCGTGGGTCGAATCACGAGGTTGGCTCGATGGGGACGACGCCAAGGACCTCGAAGCTGAGCTCGTCTCGTTGGTGGGCAAGGCTATCGATGCTGAGCTCAAGAATCCTGGCTGGGATCGCGCATCGTTGCTGCGCAAGGCTCGCCGGGCCACTGGCACCTTCGTGAACTCTCGCAGCCAGCGCCGTCCAATGATCATGCCGATCATCATCGATCTCTAGCATCCCGCAGTCCTTCGATCTCTCGCTTTTCGATCCATGTCAGGCGCCGCCGGCGCGACGTTCACCTGCGTATTTGCGTGGTGCCGGGCTGATTGAAGCGGCCACTGTTGCGCCGCCGAGCCGGTTTACGGCCCGTGTTGTTGGTGTTGTTGGTGTTAGTGTTGGTGCTGTTGTGGTAGCAAATACGGATTCCGAGCCAAAAACCGCGTCAACGCGGGCGAAGAAGCCTGCGTCCAGCAGACGGACGCCAGCGAAGAAGGGCACGTCTCGGGCGCGCACGAAACCGACTGCTACCAACAAGAGCCGGAGCCGGGAGAAGCCACGCAGGGCTCGTTCAGCAAGGGACGGCGCGCACACGCCGGGGCAACGAGACGTCGTTGCCCCAAACGCTGTGCGGGTCTTGCATGGTCACCGGCGCG
>JBDNHG010000317.1:0-4930 GCA_041688925.1 Acidimicrobiales bacterium
AACATCGTGTCTCGAAACTCGACCTCGCTCGCCCGCCTGTTCATGGGCCAAGAAGATCTCAGCGATCTTTTCGGGCGACTCGCCGCGGTTTCAGAGTTTCTGATCGATCGGGCACCCGCCTGGCTCGGCGAAATCTGAACAAGTCATGGTGTTCGTTGGGGAACAGTCCCCACCAATTACGATGGCGCGACACCAGCTAGGTCGGCTAGCTTGAACATATGGCGTGCAGTACCGCATCGCGCACAGGGTCGGCGAACGACGCCGACATCGAAATTGTGCCACTCGCGAACACATCGGCATTTCGCGCCGCACTTGGTGGATACTCGAAGAAAATGGGCGTTCGCGGCTGGTCCGGATTCGGATGGCAGGTCCTGCTCCTCCTTCCCCCGGGGCTTTTGTACTTCCTGGTTCGAGATCTGAGCGCCGGGCAAGAGCGCGAAGCTTTTGCCAATGCCGCAACGATTGTCAACTTGCAGAAGTCGCTTGGCCTCGATTGGGAGTCAACACTTCAGCAGCGCATTGTCGACACCGATTGGATCGTTGCCACCGTCAACTGGATCTACATCTACGGCCACTTCCCCTTGATCATTGGATCACTCGTGTTGTTGTTCGGCCTCAGCCGCCGCAACTTCATCACACTGCGCAATGCACTCGTCGTCAGCGGCGCCATCGGCCTTGTTTGTTTCGCGCTGTATCCCGTTGCGCCACCGCGACTCTTCGACCCCAATGCGTTCTTCGACAGCCTGGGCGAACTCATCAACAGCTATCGCGTGCTGCAGAACCCCAGGGTCACCAATCAATTTGCCGCGGTCCCGAGTTTCCATGTCGGATGGAACCTGCTCGTTGCCATTGCGGTGTGGCGCGCCACCCGCCTTCCGCTCTTGCGGGCTATGGCTGCGGTCTCGCCGCTGCTCATGATGTCCGCGGTGATCCTGACCGCCAACCATTGGCTGCTCGACATCGTCGCTGGCGTCTCGGTTGCCATGATCGGCATTCTCGGCGCAAAACTGATCGACCGGTTGCTCGCTCGTTATCTTCCCGTCGCGGTGGCGGTCGAGTCCGCAATAGCAGCCGCTGATCAACATTTGTTGGCCGCTCTGCCCGCACAGCCGCTGTCGCAACCCTAAACATCAGCAAGGTCTGCACCCGCAGGTTTAGAGATTGCGCGAGTAGGCAGAACGCGAGGCTCGAAAGGCGCGCAACTCGTGGGCCTGCCAGAGGACCTGTCGACCTACTCGCTAGGCCCCTTAGACCTTGTCGTCTGTCACGGCATCGTTATGGTGGGGCCGGTGGGGCTCGAACCCACGACCGAGCGATTATGAGTCGCGCGCTCTAACCAACTGAGCTACGGCCCCGAATCGCCACAGGTTAGCGGATCGCCACGCTCGACCAGCCAGATGGGCTGGCATCAAAACGGCAAAAACCCTGACCACCCAACCTTGTTGGGTAATCAGGGTTTCTTTGAGCACTGAGTTGCTCCAACCCGAATGGGCTAGATCAGCTCAAACTGGCGTTGTGCCGGCTTGGTGCATCGCCGACTACTGGCTAGCAGCCGTCCGCTGGGTCCCATTCGCAGTTCGGTGACTGACCATCGAGGTCGATGATGCCACCTTGGACGACCCATGACTGGGTTGCCACATCGAAGCGGCTCAGGTCAGAACCTTCGAGCCAGTACGAGTCGTCGAGACCGTGCTGGGAGAAGCCGATGCCATCGAGCAACATCGGGTGTTTGCCCGCGAATGTTCGCAGGGCAAGCAGGAAGTTGGCACGGTTCAGGCCGCCGTCGAGTTCAGCGGCAACCCGCAGCACTTCGATCGATGGCCAGCCGACGAGACCGAAACCGGTACCCGTGAACGACACCGAGGTGTCGAGTCCCGCATCGCCGATTACCTGGTTCATGAAACTGATGTACGCCTCGTCGGCGTACTGGACATCGGTGTTGTCTTTGAGGCCACCACCGAAGATGAGCCAACCTTCGCTGGCATCACCAGCAGGACCGGCATACGCCGACACTGGCTTGCAGACCGATGGCATGAACCGCACGGATGCGATTTCGTTCAAGCCAGACCGACCGGCTTCTTGCAGCATCAACAGGCAGGGGTTATTCGTCGTCATGCCGATGAAGACATCAGGACTGCCGCCGGTCAGTGTCGTGATCTCGTTGGTCAGCGTTGCCGCTGCCGGATCGTGACGCACAAACTGCACACTCTCGATGATGTCAGACTCATCGGCGAATGCCTCGAAGCTCGTTTCGTAGGCAAGACCGAAGTCATTGTCCATCACCAGCGCAGCAACCTTGACCGGTTCGTCGAAGTTCGCCTCGATATAGCTACCCCATAGCAACGCTTCGGTTGCGTACGACAGCAGGATTCCGTCGGTGTATGGATAGTTCGCCGGATCGCCCCATGCCTGGTGGCCAGTGACTACCCATGGATTTGGCACACACTCATCGTTGAGCGTCTCACGAACCGCGAACGTCATCGGCGAACCAACCGTAGTGATGTAGAACGGATCTGTCGTCTGCAGCATCTCGGCTACGACCTCTTGGGTCTGTGTCGCGACGTACCCATCGTCTTTCTGAATCAGGTTGATCTGCAGTCCATCAGGACCGATGCCACCGTTCTCGTTGACCCAGTTGTAGTAGGCATCCATGCCCGTACCGATGTTCCCGGCTACCGCACCGGCGCCCGACTGCACGATGCTCAGCCCGAGAGTCAAGACACCGTCCTCGATTCCAGCGGTGTTGTTCCAATCGGAAGGACATTCACTGAAGTCAACAGTCCATCCGCCAGGACCGGTCAAGATGTTGTCTTCGACACCCCAGCCATTCTCTTCGATCTCTGCGATCACGGCAGCGCGAGCATCGGCCCACGAAGCCTCGAGCTCCTCGAAGGAAAGCGCGTCTTCTCCGGTTGCACCGGCCGCGGCGGCCGAATCGAGCTGCGCGGCAGCATCGTCACGGCTGATCGCCCCGCCCGCTGCGTCATCACCATCGGTGGTGTCGCCTTCGTCGGTGCTGGCATCGTCAGTGGAGGCATCGTCAGTGCTGGCATCGTCAGTGCTGGCATCGTCAGTGCTTGCGTCAGCAGCATCGTCAGACGTCGCAGGTGTGTCCGCTGCGGAGTCCACAGCGTCGTCGGAGCCGCACGCAGCCGCTATAAGCGCAAGCGCAAGAACGGCAGCGAGCAAGCTGAGTAGGTTTCGTTTCATAAAGGTTCCCTCACGTTTTGGATTCCTGTGCCGAGTCGGCGCCTCCTGACTGAGGCACTGATCGGCGTGGTTGGGCCAAGCCTTGGCTGGACCGCGCCACAGTATGGCGCGTAGCACAGCACAGACCCAATCTCAACGTGACAATCGTCACGGTTCTCTGGCGCGCGTCGCTCCCTGAGCTGCATAGATGACGGCACTAAAACGGCAAAGGAACCATGATTCCTCAACGTTCTTGAGTAATCATGGTTCCCGCGAGCAGTGCATTACCAAACCGGATAGGTCAGCTCACACTGCCATAACGCATATTTCGTGCGCCTTGCAGATCAATGGCTAGCAGCCATCCTCAGGGTCCCATACGCAGTTCGGTGACTGGCCGTTGAGGTCGATGACGCCACCTTCGACAGCCCATGACTGGGTTGCGACGTCGAAGCGGCTCAGGTCAGATCCTTCGATCCAGTAGGCGTCGTTGAGGCCGTCCTGTTCGAAGTTGATGGCGTCGAGCAGCATTGGGTGTTTGCCCTTGAATGTTCGCAATGCGAGCATGTAGTTGGCACGGGTCAAGCCGCCCTCGAGTTCAGCGGCAACCCGCAGCACCTCGACCGCCGGCCAGCCGACGAGACCGAAACCAACACCCGTGAACGAGATGCTGGCGTCGAGGCCAGCATCAGTGACTGTCTGGTTCAGAAAGCTGATGTAGGTGTCATCTGCGTATTGGACATCGCTGTTGTCTTTCAGTCCGCCACCGAAAATCAACCAGCCTTCGCTTGCGTCGCCAGCAGGACCGGCGTACGCCGACACTGGCTTGCAAACCGATGACAGGAAACGCACCGGTGCAATGTCGTTCAAGCCAGAACGACCAGCTTCTTGCAACATCAACAGACACGGGTTGTTCGTCGTCATTCCAATGAACACATCAGGACTACCACCGGTCAACGTCGTCATCTCGTTGGTCAACGTCGCTGCTGCCGGATCGTGACGCACAAACTGCACACTCTCGATGATGTCAGATTGCTCAGCAAACGCAGCGAAGGCAGTCTCATAGGCGAGCCCAAAGTCGTTGTCCATAACCAACGCAGCAACCTTGACCGGCTCGTCGAACGTCTGCTCGATATAGCTGCCCCACAACAGTGCCTCGGTCGCGTACGACGGCAAGATTCCACTGGTCCATGGATAGTTCGCCGGATCACCCCACGCCTGGTGACCAGTGAGGTTCCATGGGTGCGGCACACACGCGTCATTGAGCATCTCGCGTACTGCGAACGTCATCGGCGAGCCGGACGTGTTGATGTAGAACGGATCGACGGTCTGTAGCATCTCGGCAACATTTTCTTGTGTCTGGGTCGCGACGTAGGCGTCGTCCTTGTGGAGCACCTCGAGCTGCAACCCATCAGGACCAATACCGCCATGCTCATTGACCCAATCAAAGTACGCCTCCAGGCCAACGCCAGCATTGCCCGATACGGCGGCCGGGCCCGACTGTGCAAGGCTCACACCAATAGTCACAACCCCGTCTGCGATACCCGCCGTGTTGTTCCAATCAGAAGGACATTCGCTGAGGTCGACGGTCCAACCGCCAGGACCGGTCAAGATGTCGCCCTCGACGCCATAACCATTCTCTTCGATCTCAGCAACGACCGCGGCACGAGCATCGGCCCATGAGGCTTCGAGATCTTCGAACGAACCGGTCTGAACGCCACCATCTTCTACCTCGGTGGCCGAA
>JBDNHG010000318.1:0-7135 GCA_041688925.1 Acidimicrobiales bacterium
CGTCGGGACCGGGGTCGCGGTCGCCGTCGGAACTGGCGTCGCCGTCGCCGTTGGGATCGGTGTGGGTGTTGGCGTTGGCTCTGGTGGGCAGGGGAACAGCACGATGGTGGCGTCGTCGACTCCCCCGCTGCCATTGTCTGCGCCTGGTGACGGGTTGGAGCCATCGTCGGAAAGATCCGATACGACAACGTTCGCTGCGCTACCGGACACCAGCGACTGGTTCTCGTAGTAATAGCCGACCGAACACTCGCCCCAGACACCAGCGTCGGCCGCAGGCGTGTACTGCAGTTCGAGCACGATCAGTTCAGTGGATTCAGCAGGAATAGTGTCGCCGGGCTGCAAAAGCAGGTCGTCGGCGAGTCCGTCGTAGTTCGGATTCAGAGCGAGACCGCCGCCCGGGTTGGTCACCGAGATGACCGTGATGTCTTCGAATGCGGCGTCAGCAAGCTGATCCTGCAACTGCAGGTCGTCGAGCAAGATGCCCTGTGGGTCGCCGGAAAGTGCTGAGGACGCCGCTTGTGCCTGGGCAGAGCGGATCGCATCGAGCAACGTCGCACTCGACGGCAGATGGTTCTGCACCCGCAACTCGAATGTCACATCGAAGCTGCGTCCATTCCATGTGGGTCCGGCAGCGAGTAGTTTCGCGGCCCCGGCGGCCTCGCAGCCGCCACCGACGGCGAAGCCTGACTGGCCCCAGCCAGGGTAATCTCGCATTGCGTCGATGCCCGTGACCGCGCCGAGGAAGTCGACTTGTACCCGGCCTTCTAACAGTTGATGATCGCTTCCGACACCGTTGGCGTCATCGAGGTGCACTTCAGTGGCAGTGGTGCCGTCAAAGGCGAAGTGTTCGTCGCCACCAAAGACCGCTGCTTCGCCAGGTTCTGTCCATGTTGGCCGCACGGTGAAGGCTTCACCAGGTTGGTCGACGTCGGTGAAGATCCATTGGCTATAGAAGAGTGGTTCGCTGAGTTCGATGGTCGCACGGTCGCCTTCGGCCATCTCGACGCCCTTCGACCGGTCATTTGTTGAACCTTCTCCTTTGGCGGGAAAGAAGCCCGGATAGGTCGTGCCAGGATTGCCTTCCTCGGTGACTGGGCCGCTATAAGGCGTACCCGGGGCTCCAGCAGCGGTACGAGCAAATGTAGGAACTAGTAGCGCAGTAAGCATCACGAACGCGGCGCCGAATCGGACACGACGGAGCGAGTCCACGTGGTTGGCTGCCCATAGCCGCTTCATGTCATTCGCTCCTTAACGACGCAAGTCAGTTAGCTGTTGAGACCGTAGGACCAAGAAGGTCAGGCGTCTCGGGCCGAAAGTCCCAATATTTGCTTTCCGTAATGGCCAGAGTGAACCGCCCCGGTGGGCATGCCAATGGCTTAGTGAGCTGCGACTAGCTTGGCCTCATGAAGGAACAGACACTGACGGCCGACCAGGCGGATTTCCAGCGCTACGTGCGCCAATGGATCGAAGACAACCGCCCACCCGCTCCTCCATCGCGCCTGCCAATCTCGGCGCTCGAGGTCACGAACCAAGCCCAACACGACTACCTCCAGCAATGGCAGGGCCAGGCGTACGAAGCCGGACTGATCGGCTGTGACTACCCCACCGAATATGGCGGCGGTGGACGCGAAGGCTGCCAGCGGATCGCCAATCGCGAACTCAGCCGAGCCGGGGTTCCTTATTTCCTGAACATCATCGGCTTGGGTATGGCAGCGCCCACGATCCTGGTGCATGGCACGCACGAGCAGAAGACAGAGTTCATCCCCGGTGCACTCTCGGGCGAAGACGTCTGGTGCCAGGGATTCAGCGAGCCCGATGCCGGCTCAGACCTGGCCAATCAGCGCACCCGCGCCGTGCGAGACGGCGACCAATGGATTGTCAACGGGCACAAGGTCTGGACCAGCCACGGCCATTTTGCGAAGTGGATGATCTTGATTGCTCGCACGTCGCAAGACCACAAGTACGAAGGGCTGAGCTACTTCCTCTGCCCCATTGCTGGCCACGAAGGTGTCACCGTGCGACCGCTGGTCAAGATGACCGGCGAATCAGGCTTCAACGAAATCACGTTCGATGACGTCGTCGTGCCCCACGCCAATCTGCTCGGCGGCGAGGGCAACGGGTGGGCCGTGGCCATGACCACGCTGTCGTCTGAACGCGGCGCGACCGAGGGGGCCGGAAGCAGCGGCACCAATCCCCGACTCACGGTGCAGAAACTCGTCGATCTTGCGCGCTCGACCATGCGCGATGGACGCCCTGCCAGCGACGACCCCGTCATCCGTGATGCGATCGTGCAACACGCAATCATTGCCGAAGGACTCAATCAGAACGCCAAACGATCCAAGGTGGCGGCGCTCACCAGCCACCCCATGCGAGTACCGCTGCGATCCAAGGTCACCAGCTCTGAGTTCAGGCAATCTGCCGCAAGGCTCGGCGTCGAGATCGCCGGGCCACTTTCAACGTTGTACAAGAACGACCCCAACGCGCCTGATGCCGGGCACTGGCCGCTCGCCTATATGAACTCCTACGGTTCGACCATTGCTGCTGGCACCAGTGAAGTCCAGCGCAACATCCTCGGCGAACGAGTCCTCGGACTCCCAAAGTCAAAGTGAACGAGCAGACGATGACCACTTCCAACACCACCTCGAGTACCAACACCAGCTCATCGCTCGACTTTGGCTTCGGCGAAGTCGAGACAGAACTCCGCGACGTAGCCCGGCGCTTTCTGGGCGACCAGTTCCCCATCACCACCCTTCGCGAACTCGTCGCATCCGATCCCGAGGCTGTGTATCTGCGGGGCGAACCCACATCGTGGGACAAACAGCTCTGGACGCAGATCGTCGACATGGGGTGGACAGGCCTCGCTGTCCCCGAGGCCGCCGGCGGCACCCCGGTTGCGATGGCTGGTCTTGCTGCTGTCGTCGAAGAAACCGGCTTCCACGCGCTCCCCTCGCCGCTGACCTCGACCATCAACGCGTCGCTGGTTCTGAACTCGTGTGAGCCAGACGCGGCGCGGCCCTGGCTCGAGGCGATCGCATCGGGCACCACCGCGACCATCGCAACAACTGACGACACAGGAAGCTGGCAAGCAGCACACTGCACTGTCAAGGCAACTCCCGATGGTGATGGCTACCGCCTCGACGGCGTTACTGCGTTCGTGCAAGACGCCGCCAAAGCAGACCTCTTTGTGGTGCTGTGCCAGACCGACACAAGCCACATAGTGGCCGTGGTTCGGGCCGACGCCGAGGGCCTCACCGTTGCGCCGAACCACATCCATGACCTGACCCGCGATCAGGCGACGTTGCACTTCGATTCGTTGCTGGTCGAAGCGAACGCGGTCGTCAGCACCAACGGCGTCGCTGCGATCGAGGCCGCCTGGCCGGGCGTGCTCGTCATGGCGGCAGCCGATCTCTGCGGCGTCGCCGAGTGGCTGCTGCAGACCACGACCGAATATGCAACCAACCGGGTGCAGTTCGATCACCCGATCGGTTTCTTCCAGGCGGTCAAACATCCCATCGTCAATGTGACGATCGACATCGCCCGGGCCCGCTCGCTGCTCTATCACGCTGCATCTCTGGTCGACAGCAACCCCGCCACTGCGCTCGCAGCTGCTCGCATGGCCAAAAGCGCGGCTTCAGATGCAGCATCTTTCGCGGCCGACAGGACAGTCCAGTTGCACGGTGGAATCGGCTTTACCTGGGAACACGACGCCCACATCTACTTCAAGCGGGCGATGCACGGCCAAGCGCTCTACGGCGGCGGCCAGTATCAGCGACAGCAATTGGCCAACACGTTGATCGGGCCGATCAGCTGACGCTGCGGGTCATCTTGTCGCTACTTGCGTGTGGCCTCGGCGAGGTTGGTCAGATGCACCCCAAGGACGGCGTCGCGATCTTGGACGCTGATCTTGGGACATGACGGGCAGTATCGGGGTGGCTCGCAATTGAACTCGAGGCAACACGACCTGCGGTCTGGACGTTTGCCGACACGGCCGTTGAATGTCGCGTCGACGAAAGAGACCGAGTCATTGAACGACGGCGACCCCAGTTCGAGCAGTCGATCGCGGTAGCCCGCAAAGCCGCCTGCGGGCTGCCACCAATCGAAGATCACGAGGTTCGAAGCCGCCGCGGTGACGATGTTGTCGCGCAACATTCGTTTTCCGACTCGTACCGAACCAGCGACTGCCTCGGCGAGATCGTTGAGGATTCCGTCGAGCCAGTGTTCAGCCCAAAGATCGAACAGGTCTTCGCCGGTGCCGTATTCGACGGTGTCAGACAGCAGCGCAAACGAGTAGTTCGTCGTGGCAAACGACCAAGCAGACTCGATGCCCGGTCCAACCTCTACCTCTGAGGCGCTGGCTATCGGCAGGGCACCGAATCGCACCGCACACATCAACGTCGAGGAACCAAGAACACGGGCCACGTGTTGAACAGCCATTGATGCTGCCACCGCGGTCGTTGGCGCGCCAAACAAGTGCTGCGCTTGGTCGACCCAGGTACGAACCGTCTCGGGCGTTCTCGAAATCACTGCCAATGTCGGCGAGTGGCCATCGCCGTCACTTCCAAGGCGAAATCGTGGCGGCATTGCGCTTAACGTTGCGCTCAGCTCTGCCATCGTCAGTTCTGATTCCGCAGTGACACTCATGGGCTACCTCATGCATCTGATCGCCAACACCACGAATCTAGTCGTGGTTCCTCTGCCCGTGTGTCTCGTGCGCTGAGGCACTCTCGATGCCGCCATTCTTGTGCAGTGCGTAGGCAAGGAATGCAGTGCGCTCAGCGGCCCACTGTTCAGTGGCTGTGTTCGAGCAGCCCCGTCTGGTCAGCAAGGAGCAGCAGAACACCGAACAAGATCCCGCCAATCAGAATGTTCCGCACCGACCGCCGGCCCGTCTCGGGATTATGGATCGAGGGCAACGTATCGACGGTTGCAACGTAGAGGAACGTGCCAGCCGAGAACAGCAGCGCAAGCGCCACCAACTTCTCGGCCGCCTGATCGAGCATCAGATACGAGGTGATGGTGGCGATCGGGGTGGCTACCGCGAACATGAGCAGCTCTCGGTGGCCTTGCGATTTGGTCTCATGCATGGCGAAGACGCCGAGGCTGAACGCCGCTGGTACTCGGTGCAGGACGACAGCGAAGGCAACCAGCAGCGAAAAGGACGACTCGCCTGTTGCAGCAGCAGCACCGATAGCGATGCCGTCTGCGATGGCGTGCGCCGTGAGGCCGATCGCCAGCATCGTGGGCGAACTGGGGTGATGCACGTGGGCATGGCCATGGCCTTCGACATGGTCATGATGCTCTTCGTGTATTGCGTGGCCGATGCCAAACCCTTCGAGCATCAACATCACGACAAAACCGGCGAGCACCGTGGACCCGAGCACAACGGGTTCATAGACGAATACGTCGTCGACGGCTGCCTTTGCTGCGACGTGGAAACCTTCGGGAACCACGATCAGCAGCGCCGACGAGAGCAAAATGCCAGAGGCAATGCCGGTCAGGTCTTCGAAGGATCGGGTGCTCAATCGGCCGACGAGCGCACGGGGTGCGTAGCCACCGCCAAGGGAGAGTGCAAGTACCAGCACGGCGATCAGTACAACGGTTCCCATGCGGTGGGCAGCTTATCGAGAGCACACGAAACAGTGCCTGCGGATCTGTGCCATACCTTGTGACTGGGGGTAGATGAGCGCACTGGCAGCATGCGCCGCCTGCACCCCCATCGCGTACATGTACATCAGCCGCACGCACCACTGATGAGGATTTCTGTCGCTTCGTCGATCTCGTAGCCCAGTAGCTCGGTCAACGCCTCGAAGGTGTGCTCGCCCAGGCACGGCGCCGGCATCCGAGGGCCGTTGTCATAGCCGGCGATCATGAACTGGTGACCCTCGTAGGGGACTTCGCCCATTTCTGGATGTTGCATTCGTCGGAAGAAGTTGCGGTGCGCGAGCTGAGGGTCGACAAGATGATCGCTCGATCGCTGGACCATGCCAGCGGGCACACCCGCCGCTTGTAGCTCGATCATCAGATCGCGAGCGTCGAACCCAGCCGTGAATTTGCCGATTTCGGCATTGATCTGTTCGCTGTTCTTCAGCCGTCCCTCGAGCGTGGCGAGCGATGGCTGCGCCGCCCATGCAGGATTTCCCATGACCCATTGCAGGTTCGTCCATTGCTGATCGCTTTCAACAGCGATGGCGCACCACTGATCGTCGCCCGCACAGGGAAAAGCATCGTGCGGCGCGTACGCCGGATCGAAGTTGCCGTTGCGACGGGCGCTTTGACCCGAGAGCTGCACATCGAGCAGCTGTGGCGCCTGGAAGTGCAGCGCTGACTCGGCTTGGGCCTGATCGATGTATTGCCCCTCGCCGGTACGGCGCCGATGGTCGAGCGCCGCCAGCAACGCAGTGGTCAGGAACCGGGGCGCGATCGTGTCGGTATAGGCATTCCACGGGCCGCCGGGTGGCCGGTCGTCCCAGCCGGTCATCTCGTAGAAGCCGCTGATCGCCGCGGCGTGATAGCCATAGCCCGCCAGCTTTGACACCGGCCCTGACTGTCCGAAAAGGCACGTCGTGGCCATGATGATGTTCGGATTCAGCTTGCGAGCCGTGTCATAGCCGAGCCCCAAACGATCCATCGTGCCAGCGGTGAACGAGTCCAATGCAACGTCGCACCACTCGAGTGCGCGCCTGGCGACCTCGTTGCCGGTCGCATTTTTAAGGTTCAACTGCAACGACAACTTGGACGTGTTGAACGACCCAAAGAACTGACAGCGATTGATGCCGGGCACGTCATTGGTGAACGGCCCAACCAGCCGAAGCCGATCGGCAGGTGCCTCGCTCTCGATGTGAATCACCGTGGCCCCGTGATCAGCGAGTGCCTTCGCGGTGATAGGTCCGACGCCGATCCACGAGAAGTCGGCAACCTTGACTCCTTCGAGCGGAAGCCGCCGCTCGCCTGTCACGCGGACCGAGGGCGAGCGAGCGGTCGTCGCCACGAGTTCGTCGTTCAGCTCGAGATCAGCGTTGCCAGGTTCGGGAGCTGAGCCTGACCAATGCAGCGGAGAGGCGGAGGCCTTGACGAACGCGCCAGGTGTTCGCACGGTGCGTCCGCTCGGCAAGGTGATGTCGTCCCAGTAGTCACG
>JBDNHG010000319.1:0-1829 GCA_041688925.1 Acidimicrobiales bacterium
GTGAGGGCTAGCCGTAGCTGACGCCCAGGCCGGCGCGGGCGTCGGTTTGGATGCCATAGGGCGGGATTGGATAACGGAAACCGTTGCGTGACAAGGCTTCCATTCCCTCGATCGACTGCAGCAGGTGGCCAGGGCTCAGCGCCATCAACATTTCGTCGTCTTGCACTCCGCCGTAACGGCGTTCGGCGTAACACGGAATCGACAGGCTGGGTTCGCCGGTCGACAAAGCTCGGCCCCAGCTGTCGGCACATGCCGACTCGCCGACACAACCCCACTCAAAGTTTTTGTAGCCCGACCATTGCAGACCATTGATCAAAATGATCATCTGCCCCGGCGTCGCGTAGATCATGCAGATGTCGGGTGGCACGAGACGGCCGGTCGACAGCGGGGACACAGCCATGGCCTGGTATTGGCCAACCGGCACGACATGCATGGCGTTCTGGTGGATCGCCGCATTTTCTTCGGTGTCGAACCAGACACCCGCCATGTGTTTGCCCGAGTACCAGGCTTCGTCCTGACCGCCGAGACCGAGCACCGCCTGACATTGGGCGCCGACCAGGTCGGTGCCGGTGATGCCGACGGTCCAGTTCAGTCGCGACGCCATCGATACGATCTGATCCGCGGTGTGGGTGTCTTTTGGGCGGCGGATCTTGGGGATGGCCGCCATTTCTTCTTCGGTAACGAACATTTTCATGCCGATCGGCGTGGTGCGAATTCGCAGCACCTTGTTCAGCCGGTCGAGCGTTTCGGGCCAGTCGATAGCGGCATCGGTCGGGCGAATGCTCACGGTCTGTTCGGTCATCGGGAAACCTCCTGCATGACGGTGGCCATGCGGTTGATCAGTTGGTCGAGAATATCTGGGCTGGTTGCGAAGTTCACCCGGATGCATGAGCCGGCGGTTTCGCAGAACTTCTGGCCGTCGTGCACGGCGATGCGGCCTCGTTCGAGCAGAACCTCGGATGGGCGCTCGGCAAGTGCCGTTCCAGAGAAGTCGATCCACGCCAGATAGGTGGCGTCGGGTGTTGTCATCACCGCGCCGGGAAGATCACTGCGGACGCGCTCGACCAGATGGTCGCGGTTGATCTGCAGCTGGGCCTTGATCTTGTCGAGCCAGGGTTGGCCCTGGGTCCATGCCGCCAGGCTTGCCTCGGCGCCGAATGTGTTCGGGCCGGCAATGAAATGGGTGGCGAGCTTCTCGAAGCGGGCGCGTACTCGAGGGTCACCAATATGAGCCACCGCCGATCGAAGACCTGCGATGTTGAACGACTTGCTGGCCGAGCCCAGGGTGACGATACGTTCGCGTAGCGACTCGCATGCGTTCCACAGCGGAATGTGCCGATCGCCGAACGTCAGGTCACACCAGATCTCGTCGCTGACGATCATGAGGTCATGGCGTTCGGCGACATCGGCAAACGCCGCGATCTCGTCGGCATCGAACACGCGCCCGAGCGGATTGTGTGGGTTGCACCACAGCACCATCTTGGTGCCGTCGTCGATTGCGGCCTCGAAGCGTTCGGGGTCGAGCCGCCAATCGGGGCCCGCCAGCGGAACATCGACTAGTCGGCGTCCGCTCTCGTTGATGATTGCTCGGAATGGGTAATAGATGGGGGTGAAGACCACGATGCCATCGCCGGGTTCGGTCATGAACTCCATGACCAGGTTCAGGCAGTTGAGCGTGGCGGTGAACACCATCGACTCGTCTTCGGGTGGACGCCACCCGAAATGGCGTTCTTGCCAATCGGCCCAGGCGCCGACGAGCTGGTGTTTGGCGTGCATGTTGTAGCCGGTGTCGCCGCGATCGAGGATTGCCTGCATCGCAGACGTGATCA
>JBDNHG010000320.1:0-4121 GCA_041688925.1 Acidimicrobiales bacterium
CAGGTGACACGATTGAGAAATGAAGGAACAGACGCAAGGGCCCGACACTTCGCTTCGAGTGACACTGCTGGGATCGGGGTCGCCATCGCCTTCTTTGGCGCGATGCCATCCTTCAGTACTTGTCGAATGGGGCGAGACCGCCAAGGTGCTTGTCGATGCGGGCGACGGTGTCGTCGGGCAGATTCTGCGATCGGGAACAGATCTCGGCTCGATCCATCGCGTGGCGCTCACGCACATGCACTGGGATCACATTCTCGGCTATCCCGGATTCGTGTGGGGCTCGTGGATTGCGGGTCGAGGCAGCCTCCAGACATGGGGGCCAACCGGCACGCGAGACATGCACGAACGGCTGGTCGAGGGCTTCTATCGTGATCAGGCTGGGTGGGCGATCGACCTCGGCTTCCCGCCTAGCGGGTGGAACGACGTGCTCATCGACGATGTCGCACCCGGCTGGAGTATCGACCTCGACGGCTGCACGGTCGAGGCGGGCGCGGTTGTGCACCCGCCTATGGCAGCGGTCTCGTATCGGTTCACCTACCAGGGCCACAGCATCGTGATCTCGGGCGACACCGCGGCATGCGACTCACTTGTCGAGTTCTCTCGGGGAGCCGACATATTGGTCGTCGATGCATGCGCTGCTCCGCCGCCTCCGGACGCGTCGCCGGCACGGCAGCAACTGATCACAAACTTGCATGAGTTCCATGCGTCGCCACAAGAATGCGTCGACATGGCGGCCGAGGCGGGCGTGGGTCATGTCGTGCTGACGCATCACCTTCCCGAGGGAACCCCGACCGTCGAGGCAGCCGCATTCAAAGGACGAATCAGTATCGGGAACGACCTCGACCGGTATACGACCGGGCTGATGAAGCGCTGACGCCCCGAACGTCCCGCCCAGATCGTCGACGAGCGACGACCTGGGCGGGAGGTGACCGTGGCTAGTCCAGACCCTTGCTTTCGAGCCACTCGGTGGCAACGTCGTCAGACTCGCGGAAGTTGACGTCGGTCTCGACGTTCCATGCCACGAGATCGTCGGTCGTGATCGCAGCGCTGAGCGCGTTGAGATCGGCCGCGAGTTGGTCGCCGTACGCCTCGAGCACCGAGGTGGTGATGATCGGTGCGATGTTCTGCGCTGGGTGCAAGCCAAGGTCGTCTTCGAGCACCTTGAATCCTTCCTCGGCGATCTGTGGCGCAGTGCTGTTCCAGACCACAGCGTCGACGTCGCCCGACGTGAGGGCCTCGCCGAGCAGCGGACCGAACTCGATGGTCACGGTGTCGCTGAACTCGATGCCGTAGACGTCAGGATCGGTGTAACCCAGGAAGCACTGTGGCCGCTCGTAGCACGCGGCCGAAGCACCGAACACGAGGTCCATACCGGCGAGATCAGAGATCGTCGTGGCATCCGAGTCGCCTCGTACGACGAGTGCGTCGCCGTCGACTGCCGGCGAGTAGTCGAGCAGGGTCGCTCCGATCTCCTGGTAGGCCGGGCCGATGACGGAAACGATTTCGTCGGGATCGCCCGACGAAGCAGCCTCGGGGGCAAGCGCAGTCAGCGAGCCGCCGATGTAGTCGATGATGAGATCCAGATCGCCGTTGGTGATCCCGTCGATCGCCTCGGTGCGAAAACCGGCCGGTGTGATGATCTCGACGTCGTATCCCTTGGCGGTCAGATACTGCCCATACACCTGGGCGATCGTGACAGCCTCTGAGAAGTCTTGACCGCGTAACCGAATCGTCGGCCCATCAGCTGGCGCTTCGGGCTCGTCGGCTGGTGCTGCGGGCGCCGCAGTGGGGTCTGTAGCTGTGTCGGCAGGTGCCGCGGTGGTGTCTTCGTCGCTACCGCAAGCGGCTGCTAATAGTCCAAATATTGCGAGGAGGACCGCAAGGGTCCGAAGACTTCTATTGACTCCTCGAGTGGTTGGCGTCCTTCGTATCATGCTGTTCATTGTTCCTTCATTGACGAAATTGTTGGCTTGTAGATCTGTTGGCTGTCGATCATGGCTGACGGCGAACCAATCGTCGCACACCGCTTGGAAGCGCGACCCGCTGGATGACGCCAAACAACCCACCGGTCAGTGCGGCGAGTGAGGCGACCAGGATCGCTCCTCCAAGCAGAAGATTGTCGTTGTTCTGGCCCAACCCGTCACGGACGTAGCGACCGAGTCCGTCTCCCCCGAGGAACGCACGGATCGGCTCGGTGGCCACGACTTGGACGGCGGCTACCCGCACCCCGGCGAGAATCACCGACGCGCCAAGCGCGAGTTCGACCCTGAACAGGACATGCCTCTCGGAGAAGCCCATCGCGCGAGCGGCGTCGACCGTGTTGGCGTCAGCCTCCCTGACGGCGGTGTAGGAATTGAGATAGATAGGCGGCACGGCGAGGAGGAGCAGGGCGATGAAAATCGGCCAGGGCTCGAACCCCCATCCGCGTCGTAGCGACAGGGGGACGAGCAGCCCGGCAATGGCGAAGGTCGGGACTGCCCGGCTGAGTGTCACGATCCAGGTGACGGATAGTTCGCCACGTCGCAGGTGGGCCAGCCAGGCTCCGAGCGGAACGGCCACGGCTGTCGCAACAGCCATGACTGCCGCTGACAACACGACTGTGTCCCACAACGACGAAAGGATGCCGTTGGAGCCTGTCCAGTACTGCGAGCCGAAGAGGAACTCGAACAGCCCGATGTCGCGGGGCACGGCGGCCTGGGCGATGATCATGGCGTTCTCTTGCGCGACGACCAGGGGGTGATGAGTTTACCGACGACGTGAATCAGGCCGTCGAGTGCCAGTGCCAGCAGGATCGACAATGTCGCGCCGATGGTCATAGGCGTCCAGAACGTGCGCCGGAGGCCGCCGAGAATCAGACTGCCGAGCCCACCCTGGCCGATAATCGCAGCGACGGTGACGAGACCGACGGTCGAGACGACGGCGATCCGCAAGCCAGTGATGATGTATGGCAGCGCGAGCGGCAGTTCTGCTTTGAAGAGCCGCTGGGTGGGACTGAGGCCCATTCCATCAGCAGCCTCTCGAACCGGCTCCGGCACCGAATCGAAGCCAGCCGTTGTGTTGGTCACGAGGATCAGCAACGTGTACGCACTCAACGGCAGCACCGCAGTAGTGCGGCTCAACCCGAAGTACGGCACGAGCAGACCGAAGAGCGCAACACTGGGGATCGTGTAGAGGAATGCGGTGAATCCGTTGATCGGTGCTATCGACCAGCGGAAGCGCAGCGCGAACGCCACCAGGACCGCCGAGACGACCGAACCGAGCAGTACCGAGAGAAACGTCAACTCGATGTGCTCGATGAGCGCGGCCTGGATCTGGTCCCACTCCTCGGTCACCCACTCCCACCGGATGATCGGGTTCGTTGCCTCGGCCAGCATCGTCACCTCGCTGAACACCGTCATTGGTCTTGGTCCGAGCTCAGGCATTTGCGGATTGCCTCGACCGTGACGACACCTGCGAACCGGTCACCGTCGACGATGACTGCGGCTGCAGTCCGCGACGTCATGATCAACTCCAAGGCATTGCGCAGCGTGCTTTCAGGGGTGACCTGTGCCGCGGGACGGCGCAGGGGCCCGGCGTCGAGGTCCGCTCCGGGTATCAGGTCGTCTCGGTGCAGCCAGCCCCTAAATTGTCCGTCGCGGGTCACCCCCAGCCAGTCGACACCAGCGTCGTCGAGCATTGTGACGGCGTCGGGCACGGCACATCGAGCGTCGACGACGGTCCCCTGGTCAAACGGCAGCTGCGACACATACTTCAGGGCCAGTCGTTTCATTCCGCGGTCTTCGCCGATGAACTGCTCGACGAACTCGCTTTGAGGTGCCCGCAGCAGTTCGTCAGGAGTCGAGAACTGTTCGACGGTCGCGCCGACATTGAAGAGCACGACGCGATCAGCGATCTTCAATGCCTCGTCGATGTCGTGGGTTACGAGAACGATGGTCTTGTGAACCTTCTGCTGGAGCGCGAGCAGTTCGTCCTGGAGCCTGCCTCGTACGATCGGGTCGACGGCACCGAACGGCTCGTCCATCAGCAGCACAGGCGGGTCGGCCGCGAGCGCACGCGCCACGCCGACGCGCTGTTGTTGACCACCCGAGAGCTCATCGGGGTACCGGTCGGTCAATGAGGCG
>JBDNHG010000321.1:0-8636 GCA_041688925.1 Acidimicrobiales bacterium
CCGTTGTCGTGTCGGGGTGGGCCTTTGACCCCAATCAGCACGACCGCACGATCACAATCAGCGCTGCCGCCTCTGGCGTCTCGGCAAACACCGAGACGGGGCAGGCCAACGCTGCGGCGCGGCGCGTCTATGGCATCGATGCCGAGTGTGGCTTTGAGGTCGAGTTGGCTTTGCCTGTCGGCACCCACGACCTGACGGTCACCGCCACGACAAGCGATGGCAGCGGCCTTTCAATCGGTAACCAGACCATTGTTGTGACATGAGCGCTGCCGCTCGATTCGCGCCTCGCTTCCGAGGCGCTGCGGCAACTGAGCGGTCACAGCACATCGTTGGATTTCTTGTCGTCGCACTGCTCGCAGCGCTGAGCCTGGCGGGTGTCGTCGGCGGTGCCCCCGTCATTGCCATGTTCGCCATTGGCGCAGGCGCTGGCTACTCGTTGTCAGGCTCTGTTTGAAGCGTGAACAGCGCGTTGATGTTGCATCGACACGCCAGTCCTGCGGTCGCGGGAAGCTACCTCGCAGGGGCAGTTGCAGGCGCTTGCGTCAGCGCAAGTGGGCTCTTGGTTCTCGGCGGCCTCGTGTCGCCGATTCCCGGCGAGATTCGCAACGTGGTTGCGATCGGCCTGATCGTCTTGCTCATGCTTCACACCGCTGGTGTCCTCTGCCTCGACCTTCCGCAACGCAAATATCAGATCCCCCGCGAGACGTTCGGCCCATCGCCGGCCCGTGCTGCGTTTCGGTTCTCGTTCGAACTCGGCACGGGAATGCGCACCTACATCACGGCAGCATCGCCTTATGCCATTGCCACCTTGATCTTGCTGCACTCGCCGAATGGGCTCCAAGACGCAGCGGCCTCGGCAGCGGCCGCCGCCGTGGGATACGGCACCGGTCGCTCGATCGTGGTCGTCAGCCAGCTGCTGCGCCGAACTATTGCAGTCGACCATCCCAAGCGGTGGCTACATGCTGCCGACATGGTGGCACTGGCGACCGCTTTCGCCGTCGCTGCCAGGTTCTGACCTGATGTCCCCGGCGCCCTTCACGCGGGCCCCATGATGGTCATCGTCTGGTTGATCATCGGCCTCATCCCAATCAGCCTCAGCGTGTGGGCATTGCTCGACTGTGCGCGACGACCGCCGTGGGCGTGGTCATTCGCCAACCGCAGTCAGGTGGCATGGCTTGGCGCGATCGCCTTCGGCGTATTCCTGCTGATATTCGGCATGGCAATCTCGTTGTGGTACCTGGTGCGCGTGCGACCACAAATCGCTGCCATCGAGGCGGGCAACTTCGGCAACATCGGCGGGACCGCCGACACCAACTAGGTGGCTGCGGAGTAGTGCCGCTGTTAGCGAAGTTGTTGCGCTGTGGGGCTCAGCGGAACCGGTAACTGCGTCGAGCCCATAAGCGCGACATCGACCGCCGCTGCGCATGCTCGACCTTCGGCGATAGCCCACACGATCAGGCTTTGCCCGCGTCCCATGTCGCCACAGACGAAGACGCCGTCGACATTGGTCGCCCAGTTGTCGTTGCGTTCGACGTTGCCGCGTTCGGTCAGTTCGACGCCGAACTGTTCGAGCATCGGCGACTTCTCTGGACCAGTGAAGCCCATCGCCAGCATGACGATTTCGGCCGGGAACTCTTCTTCGGAACCTTCGACCGGCTCGAAACTCATGCGGCCGTCGGTGACCTTCTGCTCGACGCGGATGGTCTTGAGTGCGCGGACGTTGCCCTGGTCGTCGCCGAGGAACTCGACGGTGTTGATCGCGAATTCGCGTTCGCCGCCTTCTTCGTGGGCCGATGATGTGCGATGTTGTAGCGGCCATGTCGGCCATGGGGTCGACTCGTCGCGGTCAGCTGGAGGCCGAGGCATGATTTCGAACTGATGGATCGAACGGGCACCGTGTCGGTGTGAGGTACCAAGGCAGTCAGCGCCGGTGTCGCCGCCACCGATGATGATGACGTTCTTGTCGTGAGCAGAGAAGGGGTGTTCTGCGAGATCGCCTTCTTGCACCCGGTTCGCTGGCGGCAGGAACTCCATGGCCTGGTAGACGCCGCGAAGTTCGCGACCCGGGATCGGTAGATCTCGCCATTGGGTTGCCCCGGCGGCCAGCACGACAGCATCGAACTCGTCGTTCATCTCGGCTGCGGTGATGTCGACGCCGACTTCGGTGTTGACACGGAACTCGACGCCTTCGGCTTCCATCTGCTCGAGGCGGCGGTCGAGGAACTTCTTCTCCATCTTGAACTCGGGAATGCCATAACGCAGCAGCCCGCCCGCTCGGTCGGCGCGTTCAAAACACACGACATGGTGACCAGCCCGACGCAGCTGCTGTGCTGCTGCCAGACCCGCTGGGCCCGATCCAACAACCGCAACCTTCTTGCCCGACTCATGGGTCGGAGGAATCGGCACGATCCAATCGTTTTCCCAGGCGTGTTCGACAATGGTCAACTCGACGAGCTTGATGGTGACCGAATCGTCGCTGATGCCGAGCACACACGCTGCTTCACACGGCGCCGGGCACAATCGACCCGTGAACTCGGGGAAGTTGTTGGTTGCATGCAGCCGGTCGCTTGCGTCTTGCCATTTGTCGTTGTAAACGAGGTCGTTCCAGTCAGGAATCAGGTTGCCGAGTGGGCAGCCGTTGTTGCAAAACGGAATGCCGCAATCCATACATCGGCTGGCCTGATTCTTTAACTCGGCATCCTCGAAGTTTTTGTAGAGGTAGACCTCTTGCCAATCACCGACTCGCAAGTCAGCCGGCCGGCGGTTTGGCCAGCGGCGGCCATGATGCATGAAACCTTT
The DNA here is from genome assembly GCA_041688925.1 of Acidimicrobiales bacterium. GTDB lineage: Bacteria > Actinomycetota > Acidimicrobiia > Acidimicrobiales > UBA10347 > UBA10347. The sequence goes on from JBDNHG010000321.1 coordinate 2,800, forward strand.
TGGATCGCCCATGTGTTCTTTTCGTCTCTTCCGGTCGCTGCTGATTCGTTGCTTGGTCTGGAGTGGTTCAGGTCTTGGGTGGGTGCAGGTCTGGCGTGAAGGTCTGGCGTGGTACAGGTCTGGCGTGCAGAGCTGGATTATTGCGCGGTAGCCATCACGGCTGCGTCGGGATCGACGCCCATTCGCTGCGCTGTTTCGAGCGCTTCGAGTACCCGCTTGTATTGGCGCGGAATGACCTTGCGGAACCGGTTGCGTTCTTCGGCCCAGTCCGCCAGCAGTTGTTTACCTCGGCTGCTGTTGGTGTACCCAACATGGCGTTTGATGTCGCCCTTGATCTGCTCGAAGTCTGCTTCGCTTGGCCGTTCGACATCGACCATGTCGGCATTGACCCGGGTCGAGAAGGTGTCGTTGGAGTCATACACGAACGCAACGCCACCCGACATGCCTGCGCCGAAGTTGCGTCCAGCTGAACCAAGGATGACTGCCCTGCCGCCGGTCATGTATTCGCAGCCATGGTCGCCGATGCCTTCGGCGACGGCGATAGCCCCCGAGTTCCTGACGCAGAAACGTTCGCCGACGTGGCCTTGGAAGTACGCCTCGCCCGCCGTGGCTCCGTAGAGACACACGTTGCCTGCGATCACATTGTCTTGAGGTTCGTAGGCAGCGTCGGCAGGCGCCTGCACGATCACCTTGCCACCGGAAAGGCCCTTGCCGACATAGTCATTGGCATCGCCGGTCAGGTTCAGCGTAATGCCCTTGGGTATGAACGCTCCCAGGCTGTTGCCCGCCGACCCGGTCAGGGTGACCAAGATCGTGTCATCGGGGAGACCGTTGGCACCCCAGTGGGTCGTGACCTCGAAGCCGGTCATAGTTCCGACCGTTCGATTCACGTTGGTGATCGGCAGGTCGATTGCAACCGCATCGCCACGCAGGATCGCCGGTTGCGCCAGTTCGATGATCGTCATGTCGAGTGCCTTTTCGAGCCCATGATCTTGGGTCGTGGTGCACGATCGAGCAGTACCGGGAGCGAGTGTGGGCAGGTACAAAATCGGCTGCAAGTCGAGCCCCGCTGCCTGCCAGTGGTCAGATGCCTCGGTCGTGTCGAGCAACTCGACCCGGCCAACGGCTTCTTCGATCGATCGCAGGCCAAGCGAAGCCAGGATCTCGCGCACTTCTTCGGCGATGAACATCATGAAGTTCACGACGTGTTCGGCTCGACCCGTGAACTTGTTGCGCAGCTCTTTGTTCTGAGTTGCCACACCAACCGGACAGGTGTCGAGATGGCAGACGCGCATCATGACGCAGCCCATCACCACCAACGGTGCTGTTGCGAAACCAAACTCTTCGCCGCCGAGAAGCGCCGCCATCATGACGTCACGGCCGGTCTTGAGCTGGCCGTCGACCTGCACAACAATGCGGTCGCGTAGGTCATTGAGCAACAGGGTCTGCTGCGTTTCAGCGAGCCCGAGTTCCCACGGTGTACCCGCATGTTTGATCGAGGTCAGTGGCGATGCGCCAGTACCGCCGTCGTGGCCCGAGATCAGCACAACGTCGGCGTGAGCTTTGGAAACGCCAGCGGCCACGGTGCCAACACCGAACTCGGAAACGAGCTTGACGTGAATGCGAGCCTTTGGATTGGCGTTCTTGAGATCATGGATCAGCTGGGCAAGATCCTCGATGCTGTAGATGTCGTGGTGCGGCGGTGGCGAAATCAGTTCGACTGCTGGCGTCGAGTACCGGACCTCGGCGATCCATGGCCATACCTTGTGCCCAGGTAGCTGACCGCCCTCGCCAGGCTTGGCGCCTTGGGCCATCTTGATCTGGATGTCTTCGGCCTGCACCAGGTATTCGCTGGTGACGCCGAAGCGGCCTGAGGCGGCCTGTTTGATGGCGCTTCGGCGCGAGTCGCCGTTCGCGTCGGGCACATAACGGTGCGCAGCTTCGCCGCCCTCGCCGGTATTCGACTTGCCGCCAATGCGGTTCATGGCGATCGCCAGCGTCTCGTGTGCCTCGGCAGAAATCGAGCCATACGACATGGCTCCGGTAGCGAAACGTTTCACGATGTGTTCGGCTGACTCGACCTCGCTCAGCGGGATCGGTGTCGTTTCGTCGGTGCGGAATCGAAACAGCCCTCGCAAGGTCGCAAGATTTTGCGAAGCATCGTTGACGGCCTGGGTGTACTGCTTGAAGATTTCGTACTTGCCCTCGCGTGTTGCATGTTGCAGACGGAACACGGTTTCGGGATTGAACACGTGATATTCGCCTTCTTGTCGCCACTGGTACTCGCCGCCCACTTGCAGGTCGCGGTGGGCGCGCTCAGACGGTTCGAGTGGATACGCCAAGGTGTGTCGGGCAGACACGGCCGCAGCGACGCGGTCATAGTCAATGCCGCCGATGCGGCTCGTCGTGCCGGTGAAACAATCGGCGACGATTTCTTCGCCGATACCGATCGCCTCGAAGATTTGGGCGCCGATGTAACTCTTGATCGTCGAGATGCCCATCTTGGACATGACCTTGAGCAAACCCTTGTCGCACGCCTTTACATAGTTCGTGTGCGCTTGTTCGTGGGTGAGGTCAGCCGGCAGCCCGTAGAGGCCTTCGTCAAGCAGTTCATCGATCGACTCGAACGCCAGGTACGGATTGACCGCGTTTGCGCCATAGCCAAGCAACACGGCCATGTGATGCACTTCTCGTGCTTCAGCGGTCTCGACAACCAACCCCACGCGACTGCGTGACTTGGTGCGTACAAGGTGATGATGCACGGCGCCAGACGCCATTGCGATCGGAACCCCAACATTGTCTGCGTCGGTACCACGGTCGCTCAACACGATGATGTTGGCGCCGTCTGCGATCGCATCGTCGACGGTGAGGCGAATTCGGTCAAGTGATGTGCGGATGCCGGTGGCGCCATCGCCGGGCCGGTAGAGCGTCGAGACAACGGCAGATTTGAAACCGGCGTCGTTCGGTGCTGCGTTGAGCGACGCAATCTGGGCGAGTTCGGCGTTCGTGAGCACCGGGTGTTCAACCACGATCTGAGCGCATGAATCGGGCGAGCGCTTGAGCAGGTTGCCTTCGGGCCCAATCCACGACAGTGTCGCGGTGATGATCTCTTCGCGCATCGCATCGAGCGGCGGGTTGGTCACCTGTGCGAACAGCTGCTGGAAGTAGTCGAACAGCATCCGGGGCCGTTTTGAGAGCACAGCGATTGGTGTGTCAGTGCCCATTGAGCCAATGGCTTCTTTCGCGCTCTTCACCATTGGCGCTATCAGGAGCTTGAGCTCCTCATGGGTGTAGCCGTACGCCTGTTGGCGATGCCGCAATGTTTCCTCGTCGTTGCGTTCTTCGCCCGCAGGGAGGTCGTCGAGCGACGACTGGTGCAGATCGAGCCATTCGCCATATGGCGCGCCCGATGCCAACCCCCGCTTTATCTCGTCGTCACGGATGATGCGACCCTGACTGGTGTCGATCAAGAACATACGACCAGGCTGCAGCCTGCCTTTTTCGATGATCTGGCTCGCAGGAACATCGACCACGCCGACCTCGCTGGCCATGATAACCAGATCGTCGTCAGTCACCCAATAGCGGCTAGGGCGCAGGCCATTGCGATCGAGGACAGCCCCCATGACGGTGCCATCGGTAAATGCGATCGACGCAGGGCCATCCCATGGTTCGATCATCGATGCGTGATAGCGGTAATACGAGCGGATGTCATCAGGCATCGACTCGTGGTTCTCCCACGGCTCGGGGATCATCATCAGCACTGCCTCGGGCAGCGAGTAGCCGCCGAGATGCAACAACTCGAGTGCCTCGTCGAATCGGGCCGTGTCGCTGGCGCCGGGTGTGCAGATAGGGAACAACTTCTTGAGTTCATCACCGAAATGTTCGCTTGCCAACAAGGCTTCGCGAGCGCGCATCCAGTTGGCGTTGCCCTTGACGGTGTTGATCTCGCCATTGTGGGCGACGAATCGATAGGGGTGCGCAAGCGGCCACGACGGGAACGTGTTCGTCGAGAACCTGCTGTGCACGAGCGCTATCGCACTGGTGAAACGAGGATCGGCCATGTCGGGATAGAACGCACCCAGCTGGGGGGTCGTCAACATGCCCTTGTACACCAGCGTGCGGCTCGACAGGCTTGCGAAATAGACGCCGTCGTGCGCTTCGCTGGCGCCACCCATTGCCTCGTTGAGCTCACCTGGGCCAGCAGGCAGATGGATGTCATGTTCGATGCGTTTGCGCAGTACGTAACACCGGCGGTCGAGATCGATGTCGGTGAGTAGCTGACCGTCACGATCGGTGGCCGAAACAAACAACTGGCGGAAATGCGGGATGGTGCGGGCCGAAGCGCCGCCAAGGATGTTTGGATCGACCGGAACATCGCGCCAACCCAGCACGGTCACATCTTCTTCGACACAAATGCGTTCAATGTCGGCTTCGCCTTTGGCAGCGATCGCTGGATCCTGAGGCAGAAAGGCAATACCGGTGGCGTAGGACCCCTCGGGTGGCAATGCGAAGTCGACGACCGCTCGACAGAACTCGTCAGGAATTTGCACCAGAATGCCCGACCCGTCACCCGACTTTGGGTCAGAACCAACGGCGCCGCGATGTTCGAGCCTGCATAGGGCCCCCAAACCCGTCTGCACGATGTTGTGGCTGCGCACCCCGCGCAGATGCACCACGAAGTTGACGCCGCACGAGTCATGTTCCGCGGCGGGATCATAAAGACCCTGCTGGGCCGGAAGACCAGGTGGAGACGACGAACGCGAAACATCAAGCATGGTGCAGTAAAACAATCTCACTGATTGCCAAGGCAAGCAGTGTCGTGATAGACGGTCAGGATATTTTGGGGGAAGGCCGCGACGGTGAGGCCCGCAAGCTCAACACTTTACCCCCCAGGCGTTGCGTGTCCCCAGACGGAACCTCGCGGTTTTGGGGCGAGCCTGGGCGTATGAGTGTCAGGGAGTGGCCCCGGAACGCTCTGATAGCCATGCTGAGCGACGGGGACTACGATCGGCCGTGATGCTGAACGCTGCGACCCTCTCCCCCGCCCAGCTCGATGATGCGAACGATTTCATCGCATTCGTCGCTGCCTCGCCCACACCTCGACATTGCGTCGCCGAGGCCATCCGCCGCCTCGACGACGCCGGTTTCAGCGCTGGCGCACCGACGCGCCGCGGCGCTTCTGCCGGCTATCAAGCACGGGCCGGCTCACTCATCGCGTGGCGCACCAGCAAAAAGGCCGGACCGGTACGCGTGATCACCGCCCACACCGACAGCCCAAACCTGCGCATAAAGCCCCAACCCGATGGCGTCTCTGCCGGCGCCCGCCAGCTCGGGGTCGAGGTCTACGGCGGCGCGCTTGTCAACAGTTGGCTCGATCGCGACCTGGGCATCGCTGGCCAGGTCGTCTGTCGCTCACCCAAAAAGGGGCGTCGCAAGCGGTCAGCCGAGATCGTGTCACACCTGGTGGCAATCGATCGCCCGGTGTTGCGAATTCCTCAACTCGCCATACACCTCGACCGAGACATCAACACCAATGGTCTACAGCTGAACAAGCAGACACATCTGAAACCAATGTGGGGATTCGTACGCGACACCGACGACGAGCACCAAGCACTCACCGACCTGTTGGCTGAACACCTGTCTGTTTCGGCCGATGACATCCTTGCCTTCCAGCTGATGACGCATGATGTCGTCGCACCCACGATCGCTGGCTGGCGCGACGAGTTCATTGCCTCACCTCGCATCGACAACCAGCTGTCCTGCTGGGCCGGCATTCAGGCACTCATCGCCGCGGATGCTCCCGGCACCCAGGTGATTGCGCTCTTCGATCATGAAGA
>JBDNHG010000322.1:0-2590 GCA_041688925.1 Acidimicrobiales bacterium
ACGCCGTGACGTCGCGATGGTCGGGCTGCGCGATCAGATTCATCAACAGGCAGAGGTCATCGAGGTTGCGGGCCAGCGGCCCGGCGCACAACGAAGGTGCCCCCGGTGGCATGTACGGCACCCGACCCTGGCTGGGTTTGAGACCAACCAGGCCACAGAACGAGGCCGGGTGACGCACGGACCCCACAATGTCGGTGCCGACAGCGAGTTGGCATATGCCGGCAGCGATCGACGCAGCCGTGCCGCTACTCGAGCCGCTCGTATTCGCGGCGAGATTCCATGGGTTTCGCGCCGGACCGAATCTCGAGCTGAGGCCCGACGCCAGCATGCCGTAGTCACACATCGTCGACTTGCCGAGCAGGATCATGCCGGCCTGTCGTTGGCGAGAAACCGCGGGTGCATCGTGCTCGCTGAGGGTCGATCGTCCGGTCGTTGCTGCCGAGCCGCGGTTGTTTGGCCAACCACTCGCGTCGAGCCCATCTTTCACCACGGTCGGCACGCCATCGAGTGCACTGAGAGGTGCGCCGGCGGCCCATCGATCGGTCGATGCCTGGGCTGTCGAGACTGCGCCGTCGGTGTCGACCTGGTACATGCAGTTCACGTGCGGGTTGGTCATCTCGATGACCGCCAGCGCGTGCTTGGTGACCTCGAGCGGGCTGAATCTACCTGCTGCGAACCCGGCGACGATCTCACCCGCCGACATATCTCTCAGTTCGGCCACGTACATGGTTTGCCCCCGGCCCAACGTAGCGCTTAGCTGGTTCCTGCGGGGAAGACGCCGGGCATGATCATGAAGCCGGGCAGTGTTTTGACGCGGTCGGTCCAACGGCGTAACGCGGGGGTAGTCCAGCCGCGATACGCCGCCCTCTTCTGACAACACGACGTCGGGGAAGATGGCGATGTCGGCGATAGTCGGATGCGTTGGCGAGCAGACCCAGTCGAGGCCGGCGCGTTCGCGGAACCACAGATGTTCGTCGAGCACACGAAACAGGCGGTGAGCACCGGTGCGGCAGGCATCGATGTCGAAGTCGTACCCGAGGTTCACGAACAACCGAGCGGCCGAGGCGGTGTTCGTCGTGCCTTCGGCGAACAACAACCATGACGCTGTTTCGCCCAACAGTTCGGGATCGCCGGTGGGATACCACTGACCGCTCGGGTCGTACTCGGCGGCCAGATACACCAGGATCGCGTGGGCGTCCCACAGCATGTAACCGTCGTCGTCGATCACCGGAATATGGCCCAGCGGATTGATCTTCTTGAACTCGTCGCTCTTGTGTTCGAGGCCGGGGAAGAAGTCGACCGGAATCGACTCATAGGGAACACCGAGCAGGCTCATCATCAGCCGCTGCTTGTAGCAGTTCGCCGAAAGCTCATAGTCGTACAGCTTGATCATCGTTCGTGTCACAGCACTAGATATCGAGGACGAGGCGGGCAGATGCGGCGCGGGACACACACGTCATTATGCGATCGCCGGCGGCTCGCTCGCTCTCTTTCAGATACACGTCTTGATGGTCGATCTCGCCCTCGACGACCGGCACGACACAGGTGCCGCACGCTCCTTGTTCACACGACGACGGCATCGCCACGCCATGATTGCGCAGCACTTCGAGGATGGTCTTGCCCGACGGCACCTGCAACGTGACGGCCGAGCGGGCGAGCGCGATCTCGAAGCTCGACGAGTCGTCGATCTCGGTCGTGTTCTTGAAGTATTCGAAGTGCACGGCATGGTCGGGCCACCCCGCATCGGCCGCAATGGTGCGTGTAGCTTCGAGCATTGGCCCCGGCCCGCAGATGTAGACCTGGTTGGCGTGGCCGTAGCCCTCGAGCAAACGAGCGAGTTCGGCGCCGGTCTCGTCAGGCGACAAACCCAGGTGAGCGATCACCGCGTCGCCGAGTTCGCTGCGGACTTCTTCGAACGCCAGGTGATCGTCGGCCTGGGCGAAGTAGTGAAGCTCGAACGCCAGCCCCATTGGCTTCAGGGCTTGGGCCATCGCCAGCACGGGAGTGACCCCGATGCCACCCGCGATCAGCAGCGTGCGAAGCGAATCGCGGCGCAGAGGAAAATTGTTGCGGGGCTCGCTGATAGCCAGCACATCGCCCTCGCGCACGGTGTCGTGCAGGCATCGCGAACCGCCGGTCGAGGCAGCTTCGAGCTTCACGCCGATGCGGTACCACGACGCGTCGCCCGGCCCGTTGGTGATCGAGTACTGGCGCACCAATCCGTTGGGCAGATGTACATCAATGTGGGCGCCCGGCTGAAATGTCGGCAGGGCGCCGCTTACCGGTTCGAGCTCGAACGCAACGATGTCGCTGGCCGTCGTCCATTTGCGGGCGACCTGCACCCGCAGGGCTGCGACGCGACCGATCGACCGAACGATCAGAATCGACCGGCTGCACAAAGAACACCGCTGAGCTGTTGCTTGATGGGGTCTTTGCCGTCAAGCCAACAGCGAACGCACCCAGCTTGGTCAAGGTCATCTGAGCGTCGCTGTCGTCGAGTGAGCCAACCGGTTGAAAGTGATGGGAGTGCAGCTGCATGAGCACGACTTCGGCGGAGGCGTTCACCGGCAGGTTTCGCAGCGTGAATGGC
>JBDNHG010000323.1:0-2035 GCA_041688925.1 Acidimicrobiales bacterium
CACCAGCGGCTTCGCGACCTAATCGCTGACGGCCTAGCGTCCGGCGAAGGTCGAACGCTCGATGACGAGACCCGTGCCGAACTCCGCGAGCGAGCCCTTCACCCCAGCCGGTGAGGCGTGTCAGGCTTCACCCACTGGCCGAGACCGACCTCATCGAACGTTCTCACTTCTACTCAAACGAGGGCGGCGGTCACCTCGGCGAACGATTCTTCGACACCGCGATGTCCACACTCGACATCGTTGCCGAGCGCCCCGAAGAAGGCTCGTTGCGCATCGGTGAACTCAGCGGAATCGCTGACTTGAGGGTCCGGCAAGTGAAAGGGTTCCCGTGCGGCTGGTTCTACTTCAGCCGCACCGATCATGTGGATGTCGTACGACTGCTCGCCTATGCCCAAAACCTGCCGGCCGAACTTGGCGAACTCTTCGACTGAATTGGCCTACTGCGCTTCGGCAGTATCGGACCCAAAGGGTCAGAGGGCGGCGATGACTTCGGGTGGGGCTTGCACGAGTTCGATCAAGACGCCTTGGCCCGAGACGGGGAACTCGTCGTTGCCTTTGGGGTGCACGAAGCAGATGTCGTGACCCGATGCACCCTTGCGGATGCCGCCGGGGGTGAAGCGCATGCCATTGGACTGGAGCCACCCAACGGCCGCTGGCAGGTCATCGACCCACAGCCCGATGTGGTTCAGCGCCGGGTCGTGCACCTTGGGGCGTCCCTCGGGATCGAGGGGCTGCATGAGGTCGATCTCTACCGCGTGAGGACCGGAACCAAGTTTGAGGATGTCCTCTTGGACGTTCTCGGACTCGCTCGTGAAATCGCCGACCTTCTCGACGCCCAATGTGTCGACCCACAGCCCACGAAGTGCGTCGAGGCTCAGGCCACCAACGGCAATCTGTTGCAGGCCCAGGATCTTGAATGGACGTTCGCTCATTTGTGTGCTCCGAATTTCGCTTCGGTCACGATCTTGATGACTTCGGCCGCAGCTTCGGGGATGTTCGTGCCAGGGCCAAAGATGGCGCCGACGCCGTATCCCAGTAGCTCGTCATAGTCCTTGGGAGGAATGACGCCTCCACAGATGACCGTGATGTTCTTCCCACCGACTTTGGTACTGAGCGCCTTCATCAGCTGCGGCACGAGGGTCAGGTGTCCTGCCGCGTGGCTCGAAACGCCAATGAGATCGACATCGTTCGCTACCGCTTCGGCGACTGCCTCCTCAGGTGATTGGAACAGCGGCCCGACAACCACATCGAAGCCAAGATCAGCAAATGCGGTAGAGATCACCTTAGCGCCGCGGTCGTGGCCGTCTTGGCCCATCTTGGCGACATACATTTTGGGAGCTCGGCCGAACTTGTCGGCAAAAGCCTGCACACTGGCGGCGATGGCCTCATACCCGGCGTCGCCCTCGTAAGCGGCGCCGTACACACCCGAGATCAGCTGGGTCTCGGCCTGGTGACGTTCGAAAACCGCTTCGAGAGCATCGCTCATCTCGCCCACGGCCGCCCGCTGACGTGCAGCTGCGACACAGGCGGCGAGCAGGTTGCCGTTACCGATTGCGGTCTGGGTGAGCGCCGCCAGCGCTGCCTCGGTCGCTTCGGCATTGCGCTGAGCCCGCGTCTCTTCCAGACGGCGCACCTGCTGCTGGCGAACATCGGTGTTGTCGATGTCGAGCACGTCGACCATTTCAGGATTCGCGACGACGTACTTGTTCACGCCGACCACGGCGTCTTCTCGCCGGTCGACGCGAGCCTGCCTGCGAGCGGCAGCTTCTTCGATGCGCAGCTTGGGCCAGCCCGCAGCAATCGCCTTGGTCATGCCGCCGGCAGCTTCGATCTCGCCGATGATCTCTCGGGCCCTGTCGGCCAGATCGGCGGTGAGCTTCTCGACGTAGTAGCTACCGGCAAGAGGATCAATCGTTCGAGTTACGCCGGTTTCTTCGGCCAGAATCAGCTGCGTGTTTCGGGCCAGCCGAGCGCTGAACTCGGTGGGCAAACCAAGCGCCTCGTCGAAGCTGTTTGTGTGCAGCGACTGGGTGCC
>JBDNHG010000324.1:0-7604 GCA_041688925.1 Acidimicrobiales bacterium
GTGACAGAGATCAATAACCGGCCCCGGAAAGTGTTGGGGTGGTTGACCCCGGCGGAAGTATTTCAAGAACTATGCTCGAAGGGAGCAATCACCTGATGTGTTGCACTTCGAACTAGAATTCGGGCCCTGGGTTTAATGGAGACTCTGATGAGCGGACACGGTGACCGCCCAGATGACCTGTTCCACCACTCAGCGGGATGTCACCCGCCAGGGCTTGGCAGCTTCATGCTTTCAGCCTCAACTGAGGCTGAGGCTCCCGAATCTTACTTAGACCTCTTGCCCCTTTGATTTCTTGAGGGTAGGTCTGGTTCCCTCCTCGCAACCAGGACAGTCAATAACCTCGATGTCGTTGATTGTCTTGCAGTCGTTGCACGACCAGAGCAGGGGCTTAGGGTCAATGGCGTCCAGTTCGCCGCGGACTGTGAGATCGTCATCGATACTTAGGCTGCGGGCGACCATTCCCTCAGCATCAAGATTCTCATTAATGACCACTGCGCGCTCGGCGGCTTGCCGATAGACAGGGTCTGCCGAGACCGCCGCCCTATGCAGTAGGGGGCCGCTGTCTGCGCTTGCGAGAATGGCAATCAGGGGGAAGAGCATTGCTCTGCGGGGCTTCCACTCGCTTCTATCAGCTTCAAAGAATGCACATGTATCCCAGTGCGGCTTAGTCTGGGCGAGCATGTTCGCGGCGCTCCAGGCAATCCAGCTGGAGTTGGCTTCCAGCGCTCCGATCAAGGTGACTTGTCGGTCGACTGTCAGGCATTCGGGCTCGATACTTTGCCGCCTGTTGGCGGGGGGAACAGTCAGAATCCCCCAATCGTGCGGACGATCAGGCTCGGACAGGGGTTCGCTGAGCATGTACCGAGCTTGGGCTGCTGCCACGGCAATATCGATTTTGTAGGCGGTCCCAACACACTTAAGCCAACTAGTCCGGACTTCACGACTGTCGACCATGAACGCGGTTCGAAAACCTCCGACACTGACAGACAGGTATCCCGAGGCATGGACCAGGTCACCGACGTCTTTCAACGACCAGCGGTCAGTTTTCGTCAGTGTCGCCACGGAACAATCCTCATCGAGCGAAGCGATGTCTTCCAAGAACTGGCGATCATGACGCTGGTCGTTCAATGCCTCCATCACCACGGTGAATGCCTCGGTGTCTCGCCAGGGAGTGGTGTCGACGCCCGCCTTTCTCAGGGTGCGCGCAACGGCATCGTGTTCGGCACCCGTGACTCGCATGGATGCCCGGTATATACGCTCGGGTGACAGTCCTGACAGCTGAGCAAGGTGTCGAACGGCAAGGAGCAAGACAGATCCGATGCCGGCTGGCGTAGGAGGCGCTGCCGGGACGGTGAAGCTCCGGCGCGAAGTCTGGATGAGTGGCTCGTTAGAGGGAATCTCGATGTCGATCGCGGCCTGGACAATCTCCACCTCACGGTCGGCAAGTTCACGGTGGCCGTAAGCTGCCTCGGTGAGAACGACCCAAGCGTTGAGCACCACCTTGTCTGGGCCTGTGGCTGGCAGATTCGCGACGAAAAAACGCCGTCGATCCCACATCTCCGATGGCAACGGAAGGCCACAAAGGGCCTCTAATAGCGGCCGGGATTCCCGCCCGTGACGGTCTCCAAACATCTTCGCAATGAAAGAGCTTCCCCGGGGTCGTCGCTCGGTCAGCTCGAGTACGCCTGCATCAATCGCCTTGACATGCGTCATCAACTGAGCCGTCAAGACAACGAGATCTGGATTGTCAAGATTGATTGTGCGGTTCGTGACAGCTGCTGCGACGGCCAATAAAGCTTAAGGGTTCGTGGCACCCATGGACAGAAGGACGCTGACGAGCGCGGAGCTTAGGCCCTGGGCAAGGCCGAGGACTCCATCTGAGTCTCTAAAACCTAGGGCTTCCGTCGCCCACGCCTCAAGTTCCTCGGCACTGCGCGTCTTCGTCCAGATGGCAGTGGCAACTTCTGTGAACACTCGGCTGCGGCTTGTCAGGATACCGGTCTCGTCCACGGTGAACACCGCCACGTGCTCATCCCAGAACCGCAAGATCCGCTCGGCGAGTTCTTCCGCCCGTCCTACAGCCAAACCCCAACGTTGGTTGATGAGCAACTCGGTCAAGCCGGAGAGCGCGTCGTCACGTGTGACTTGCTCGGCTGTGTCGAGCCTCATGCCTAATACCTGAAATCCGTCAAGAAGCATTTGAGGAGTTAGTTCCCCGGCCCACTCCAAACCGACGCCCTTGAAACGGCTCAATTCCCATCGCTCCACAGAGCGCACTACTGCGGCATGCAGGAGCTCGGCACGCTCATTCGGAACGTCCATCTCCGACGACTCGGCAACGATCAGAACGACAAGCAACGCCAACTGCGGAACTTCAACTAGTCCACGCTGCGCCTCACGAACCTCCCGTATCCAGCGGCGGCGAGCAGCTAACCATTCGACTTTCTGCTCCTGCTGAACGCGCGCCATTGCGCACTCTTCAAGCACAGCATCCATCGTCAAGTCCAGGTCAGAGGGACGGCTCAGGTCCAGCCGCACTAAACCCAGACGCTCCGCTGGTATCTCGGCACTAGCTCTCGTCGCGAGCACAACGCCCACTTCGGGATGAATCGCATCAATCACACGTCGAAGATGCTCTGCCACGTCCGCAGCTTCGGCACGGCACTCATCGAGACCGTCGAGAATCAACATGACATCTCCGGAAGCGGCAGCTCGATCCAAGTAAGTCCGAAGAAGTGATTTCGCTGGTTCGTTGGCCAGCCGTAATCCAACCTCAATGACGTCGGTGATCGAGAGATCGCGCGCGCGAATCGCAGGCAGCAAATCTGGCAAATGAACCCGTATAGGAGTCGGCGCATCAATGTCGCAGGCACATGCGGCTGCAATCTCCCACGTGGCGACGGATTTCCCTGACCCAGGTTGTCCAACTAACAACAAGCGGCGACGCCGACGCACGACCCACTCCAGAACTTCTGATGTCCCGCGCTTGTCGGGTCGTAGTGAATCGACTATACGAAGACTGCTGTACAGGCCGTCGACGACCACTGGCTTCAGATCGTCCGCCAGCAGCGCCAGGTTGACTCGGCCACGGCGCTCCATGAAGACATCAAGGTATGAAGCCACTGCGGCTTGAGTCGCCGTCTCCACGGCGGCAGGAGAGTCACCGCCAACGCGAACTGCTAGTCCTCCCGCGGACTTCAGCATCGCAATCAACGCAGGCACGTCGGCGCCCAAAGCCGACCCCGCCAAGGTGTGGAGACCGCTCGACAACGCGGTCACAGCCGAAGTAGCGTCCCCTTCAACAACCCCAGCCAGCAACGTCTCTAGCACGGTCGATGTGTCGCCGCTCACGGAAGAACCAGAGACTTGAATCAGGCGCGCACGGTGGTGAATCTCGTCCCGGTGCGCCTCAGGAACCAGGTCATCCAGTCTCTTCAATGCCGCGGTCTCTGCCGTACGCGAAATGTCCTGCCCAGCGCGTAGCCGCCGTAGGCCGTCGGCGAGGTCGCTAACCCAGGCGGCAGCGCTCCCGAAGGCTAAGCCGAGCAAGTCCTCGGCGCCCATGCCTGCTTCAAGCTGCGCAATCCAGCCGGTGACGGTCTCGCGGAACGATTTGCCAGCGTTAACGTGATTTTTCGCGGAAATGAATGCCTTTGCATTCCCTGCGAGGCCTAGAACGATGTCGTCCGTTGGGTCAACTGTTTCGAAGTCCAGACGCAGAATGTGCTTTGCGGTGTCCAACGCCGATACGGGTCTCCCAACGAGTGCATACACCGCGAAATAGAGCGCAGCATCACGTCGAAACACGCTTCCGGCCTCATTGGCCTGGCCCGCAGCGCTCATGAACCCAACCCGCTGAGCGAGATATCTAGGAGTCTGCTAGGCGGCCAAATGACGTCTTGACCTGTCTGAGCGGCGTGCCCATTCCTGTTGATAAATGCAAAGGCTCCCCGGCGGACGGCGTGCTGGCTAGTTATCATCAGTTTTGGCGTCGTATATGTAGAGATCTACGAGCTGAAGCAATTCGTTGGCATTGTCGCCTGCGGCACGGCGGATGGTTCGTTCGTAAGAATTGCGAACGACTCGTGTCGCTTTGCGCGGAAGGTCGAGCAGTTTGAAGACGGCTCGCGCAGCGCCCATTGCTGAACCGACGCGGATCGCGGATTGCTCGCGTTCGGTGGTGGAGAGCTCACGCCCCCGGACTCCGTATGCGAGGCTTGCCGCCTCGAACGCGAGCATTATGGCGAATGCGATCACTACGCCGGCCGCCCGGTGCCTCTCAGCACGAAGCCAAGTCATAGCGGGTAGGTAGAGCTTTTCAACAAACACAAACTGAGTGTTGGTCTTCTGCGAACGTTTCGCGAGACGTTCGAGTTCACGACGGAACCTTGGCCAGTCGCCGAGGGCAGCGAGGCTGTCGAGAGCGAATGCTGCGTGCTCTTCTTGCTCGTCAGGTTCCTCCCGCTCGATACACGCAATCCAGCCCCGGTATGCAGCCTCATACTCGCCGCGAAGATACGCGGCACTAGCAACTGCACTGGTCGCACTCACCCACGCCTCGTCTGAGCCTGACCGGATGGCTAGCATTAGCGCATCTTGGCTCAATCGCGCAGACTCGTCGGTTTGCCCTTCACCGAGGTACGTGTTGGATAGTGAGGCCAGCGCGTCCGCTGCGCGGGCGTCGTCACCGATCTCTTTCGAAAGCTCGACGGCCTCCGCATAGTAGTTTCGGGCCGACCCAAGGTCTGCTGTTTGCTTGACCGTATGACCTAGATTCAGCAACGCAAGACTCAGCAACACTCGATCTTGCGTGTCGCGTGCGATTCCTTCTACCCGAAGCAGACGGTGATGTATTTCTTCATGGGCCGTCTGCTCGTCCATGACCAGAACGGAATCGTTGAGCATGTTTCCGTATGCTGATGCGTCGTCAGTCGGGGAGATTCTCGCCAGCGCGGCGTCGTACAGACTGAGCGCCGCCCTGTCGAATCCGCTGTGAGTGAGGCTGGCAGCTTGTTTGGCTAATGACCACGCCGACTCAAGCAGGGTTGCGGAGGTTGTTAATGCAGCGTCGACCAGCCACTCCACCGGCCGGCCATCATCCTGAGCTTCTGAGCCCGACGAGAGTAGGAGCCATGCCACATTACGCATCAATTCAACCCGGTAGTCGGAACGAAGTTGCGAGTTTTCGGCAGTGTCAATGAGCAACGATGCTCCAAGCGCCTCGGTGTTCGTCAACACCCAAGCCATACGAAGGTTGCGAACGGCTATCGCGGCCCACTCGAAATCCGTGAACAACTCAAGTTCTTTGCGAGCATCATTAAGCACGATGATTGCTTCGGTTGTGAGATCCGCAAACTCTTTGTCGTTCAAATCGCTCTTCGTGGCCTGTTCGAGCAGAATTGCGCCCTTGTCAGCTCTCGCCCGCGCGGCATCAACGGGGTGATCGTACTCATTGTTGAGTTTGATAGCGCTATCAAACGCCGAGACAACATCTTGATACTTGCCGAAGCGCATGAGCGCGATTCCCAAAGAACGTTCTAGCTCCTGTTGCTCACGCCAATCATGAAGCTCTCTTGCGAGGTCCAGTGCGGCGCGCCACCAGTGGAGTTCGCGGCTTCCCGCTGACTCTTCACTTGCAATGATGGCGAGGTTCTTAGCAGCAACGAGCGCCTGTTCAAGGTCGGCTCTGCGGCGCGCGGATTGATATGCCGTCCCGAATATCTTGCGGGCGTGGGAAGTAGAACCGCTCTTAGCTCCGAGGATCGCTTCTTCCAACATGATACTCGTGGCGATGTGACCATTTCGGTGCCCACGGTACAACTCACGCGCCCTTTTGAGAAGGCTCGCTGACGTGTCGATGTCACCCGCACTCGTTGCGACCTGGACGAGGTTAAGGGTTGCCAAGATTTCACCCTCACCGTCGCCGATGCCCGCGTAGGCTTCGCGCGCACGTGAGGAGATTGCGAAGGCTGCTTCGTTTTCGTCAAGGTGAAATGCAGCTGCGCCCGCGCGCAGCAGGCTCAGCGCTCGTTGTGGAACGTCACTTTCATCTGCCCAGATTGATGCAGCGAGCAGGAAAAGTTCCGATGCGCGTTGATAGCTGCGCTGCTCGACCGCAACTCGTGCGACTGCACCGATCGCGCGCGCAAGTTGCGGTGTGCGGTTGACTTCGGCAACGGCGTCCGCGATGAGAGCCTCCAGGTGTGTCGGATTTGTCAGGTACGAATCATCAAAATCTCGTCTTACAACGGGACCCTTGACGGCTCGATAAAGTGCGGCCTGGGCCACCAACGCGGCAACGGTTTCGTGCCCATCATCCAGGAGCGCGTCAATCTCTTCGAGAATCGAGGTCATCGAACCGTTGTCGGTCGCGGCAAGCGCAATGCCAACCTCACGCGAGAGATGTTCAACCCAGTCGGCTCGGGACCGCCAATTAAAGTTGGTATCGTCGGCCTTACTCATGCGCCCGCCCCCATCCGGTGTCGCTCTATTTGTCGTTCGCGCCCAGCGCGTACGGTCGTGTGGATGAGGGCTTGGTACAGATGTGACTCCAGTTCCGCCTCGTTCTGGAAGTTACGCGTCACGGCACTCTGATGCTCGCGGTCGATGAAATCTTTGACGTCCTTGGGTAAGTCCTCGCCGTCCTGGACACGGACAAAGATGTACCGTTCAGCGGCCGCACTTTTCGCGGCCGCGTACTCGGAATAGACGATTCCGCTCAGCTCGCCGGCGACCAACAGAACCAGCCCGTCGCTGGTCTGGGCGAACTTGATGCACTCCGTCTCGGAATGAAGAACGCCGGTGGGAGCATCCCGCTCCCACCACCATGCGCGATGAGTCACGAGGCGTTCGACCGTATTGGCCGCGACCTTGCGCGCACTATCAAGTGTCCCGTTCATGCGGGAGCTTATGAAGTACCGCAGGTGCGTGTGATCCCGCCCGTAGCGGACCTCATCTTCGAGATCGGCTGACCATTTGCCGGATTGTTTGCGGCGAGCACTCATGTTCGACCCACTATTTGCTTGCAGACTGCGCCACGCATCCGCCTTCTCGCATGACTGTGAGGAATCGAGAATCGCAGGACCTTGTCGGCAGTCATGGAATCAGGATGGAAGCAGGATGGAAGCGCGTTTCCCAGTGAGCATGGTGACGCCACGCTTCACCATGCCCCTGTCGGGTTCTGCCTTCATCACCTCGCGCAAGATTGTTTGTCTGGTGGCGTGTGCCTCTTTCTCGTCGTCCAAGTCAAGGGTGAGTGAACGAAGGCTGGCCAGGAGCCGAGTCATGAGGTCGGCCAGTTCCGCATATCCAGGGGCGACTTGCTCGATGCTCTCCTGCGACTGAGCGACGTCGTGGTTATTCCAGGCGACCTGAGCGTGGTTACCCGTGACCGTCACGACCGGACCGTTGAGGTTATTGACACTCGTCGCAGGCGGCAAATGCACTCCCACGGGGTCAGCCTGAAGCGGAACACGAACTGGGTTCCTCGCGAACTCGCGCTCAATATCTTGGGTCATCTGACGGATGCCCTGTTTGTTAATCTTGATACCGCTGGCCATGGGGCTCCTTATTCCGTTGACTCTGGCTGCTCGTCGCAGTCTGTA
>JBDNHG010000325.1:0-1721 GCA_041688925.1 Acidimicrobiales bacterium
ACGAGATCGAAGGCGGTCAGCTCGTACCGGCGCTCGCCGACCCGTCGCAACTTGTTGGTTGGCAAGGCGACCCCAGCGGCCCGGCATCGATCTTGCTCGTCCACAACGGTCTGCACATCGAGATCCAGATCGACCCCGACGACAGCGTTGGTGCAACCGACGCTGCCGGTGTCAAAGACATCGTGCTCGAAGCCGCAGTGACCGCAATCATGGACTGCGAAGACTCGGTTGCCGCCGTCGATGCCGAAGACAAGGCGCTCGCCTATCACAACTGGCTTGGCCTGAACCGGGGCGACCTCACCGAAGAAGTCACCAAGGGTGACTCGACCTTCGTGCGCCGCATGGACAGCGACCGCCTGTATGCCTCACCCCAGGGCGGCAGCTTCATCCTGCCGGGCCGGGCGACAATGTTCGTGCGCAACGTCGGCCACTTGATGACCACCCCCGCAGTGCTCGACAGCGCCGGCAACGAGATTCCCGAAGGCCTGCTTGACGCCATGATGACGGTGTTGTGCGCCAAACATGATCTCGACAAGACCGACGGCGACAAGAATTCGCGAGCTGGTTCGGTCTATGTCGTCAAGCCAAAGATGCACGGCCCCGACGAAGCAACGTTTACCAACGACGTGTTCACCCGGGTCGAGCAGGTACTCGGCCTCGAGCCCAACACCGTCAAGCTCGGGTTGATGGACGAAGAACGCCGCACCACGGTCAACCTCAAAGAGTGCATCCGGGCGATCAAGAGCCGGGTGGTGTTCATCAACACCGGCTTCCTCGACCGCACCGGCGACGAGATCCACACCTCGATGGAAGCCGGCCCGTTCGTACGAAAGAGCGAGATGAAGGCACAGTCCTGGATCGGCGCCTACGAAGACTGGAATGTCGACGTCGGGCTGGCCTGCGGGCTGCACGGCACCGCCCAGATCGGCAAGGGCATGTGGGCCACGCCCGATCGTATGGCCGACATGCTCGAACAAAAGATCGGCCATCCGCAATCGGGCGCAAACTGCGCCTGGGTGCCCTCGCCAACCGCCGCCACGCTGCACGCAACGCACTATCACCAGGTCGATGTCTTGGCCCGCCAAGAAGAGCTGCTCGCAGGCGGACGCCGGGCCTCGCTCGACGACATCTTGCACATTCCAGTTGATGCTGATGCTGATTGGTCTGCCGACGAGAAACAAGCCGAGCTCGACAACAACGCGCAGGGAATCCTCGGCTATGTCGTGCGATGGGTCGACCATGGCGTCGGCTGCTCAAAGGTGCCCGACATCAACGATGTTGGGCTGATGGAAGACCGTGCGACATGTCGCATCTCGTCGCAACACATGGCGAACTGGCTGCATCATGGCGTCGTCTCGTCAGACGAGATCATGGAAACCATGAAGCGGATGGCCGATGTGGTCGACCGCCAAAATGCCGACGACCCTGAATACGACAACATGGCACCTGACTTCGACGGTCCAGCGTTCAAGGCCGCATGTGATCTGGTGCTGTCAGGCACCGAACAGCCGTCGGGCTACACCGAGCCGATCCTGCACGCCCGACGCCACGAACGCAAAGCACTCGCCGCCGAAGCCCAGGGCTGAGCCGGTGGCTGGCTTCCTCAGCTCAGTGAAGCACGTGCTCGGCCGCGCAGAGCATGCAGCGAGGGCCGCCAAGGACGCGGTGTCAGGGTCGACGGAGGAGAGTCGGGGCAAGGCGTTGTTGCAGGGTGCGGCGAA
>JBDNHG010000326.1:0-2237 GCA_041688925.1 Acidimicrobiales bacterium
TGCCCGGTCGGGAAGAATCGAGGCAATGTCGGCGAAACCATCGCCGTCGCCGAGCGAGAGGAATGAGAGGCCTACAGGCTGCTCGCCAACCAAGGCGTGTGCAGCCAGGGCGCCTTCGGCAAATGCGATCGTGGGTCCGAATCGTGTTGCGACGCCGGGTCCGACGATCGACGCTTCGGCCGTGACTGTGTCGTTTGGGCCGAGGTCCTCGACGTCGTGGCGTCCAACAACGAGCACCTGGGGCAGATTCGGATCAGCGGTGACATCGCCCGAGAACACGCTGTTGCCTCCGCCGACTCGCTGAGCCTCACCTATGCCGCCATCTTTGAGGTAGTGCTCGACGATGTCGGCACGGTCGCCGGGACCGAGATCGCCGTGGGCCCACTCGGTGAAGAGAGATCCGAGCGCACCGCGCCGGTCATTGAGGTGGGTCTGTACGTCCGCTTTTCCAGCCACGGGACGACTGTAGTGTGCAAGACTCCTTACGTGTCACCTGACGTCGAAGAGCTGGTCCAGCGGCTCGATCAACTCAATGAAGACCTTGCCGACCTTGCGATACGCCGCTTGCGAGACAGCATCGACGCCGGTGGCGATCAGTTACCGGTCGACGAGAAACTCATCACGCGAGCCAGACGGTCAGTCGAGAAAGCGGCGATGTTGCTGCGCTCGACCGGTGGCGGATCCGAAGGTTTCTAGGAGTGCAAGGTGCCGGTGTCGTCGGGCGACGGAACCGCGTGATTCAGCGCATTTATGAGCTGACGTAGCCGAGCGAAGTGGCGTCGGTTGAACTCGAACGCGATGCGGTAGAGCTCGATGTGGTCATCGTCACGGAGTTCGGACGGCGTGGGTGCGATGACCTCGAACTCGCCGGTGGCCACGATGTCGGCGAAACCGGTGTTCAACGATTCGATGATGTCGTCGGTCGGTGCATGGTGAACACGCAAGACGAGTCGGCGACCGACGAAGCGCATGCTGTGGTAATTGCGGAAGAAGGTACAGATCTCGTCGACCGCTTCGTCGACCGAGTCGGTGAGCTTGACGAGGTTCATGTCTTCGGCCGCGATCAGGCCGTCTCGCAGCAGCTGTCCGGTGACGAATTCGTACCAGCCATGCCAATAGCCGCCGCCAGGGGCATCGAGCAATACCACGGGGGCGGGCACGGTTTTACCGGTCTGCAGCAGCGTGAGCAGCTCGAAGCTCTCGTCCATCGTTCCGAAACCGCCGGGCAGAAGTGCGTAACCGTGCGACTCTTTCATGAAGGTCAGCTTGCGGGTGAAGAAGTATTTGAAGTTCATCAACTTCGGGTCTTCGGCGATGGTCGCCGCCGCTTTCTCTTCGAAGGGCAACGTGATGCCGACACCAAAGCTGCTCTCGCTGCCGGCGCCTTCGACGCCGGCCGCCATGATGCCAGGCCCTGCGCCGGTGATGACCATCCAGCCGCGGTCGGCGATGGCGGCGCCGAGTTGCACCGCAGCCTGGTAGTTCGGGTGATCGGTGGCAGTACGCGCCGACCCAAAGATCGAAAGCTTGCGGGTTTCCTTGTATGGCGCAAAGACGCCCATCGAGTAGCGCAGTTCTTTGAGCGCTGCGTTGATGAGCTTGAGATCGCCACGATCATTGTTCTCGCGGCTCAGGCGCAGCGCCGACACGATCATTTCGAACAGCAGGTCGCGATGAATGCCGACATCTGCAACGTCGGCTAATTCGGCGATCTGGTCATCGAGTCGCCGGTCACCCGAGCGGTAGCGCGGCAGCGTCACCGCATGTCCTGCATACGGCCCTCGAGGGTCTGCAACAGGTCATCGAAGGATGCGGCGAAGGACGCAACGCCATCGGCTTCGAGCTTGGCTGCGATGGCGCTGAGATCGACCCCGACGGCTTCGAGGCCGTCGAGCACGGCTCGGGCCGCGCCGACATCTGAGTCGATGGTGCGCGCGACGGTGCCGTGGTCGAGGAAGGCGGCCAGTGTTGCGTCGGGCAAGGTGTTGACCGAATCGGGCCCGATCAGATCATCGACATATTTGGTGTCGGGGTAGCTGGGATCCTTGGTCGATGTAGATGCCCAGAGCGGCCGCTGCACCCGTGCGCCCCAAGCGACCAGGGCCTCCCAGCGTGGACCAGAGAACTGCTTCATGGCCATGTCATAGGCGAGGACGCCGTTGGCGACGGCGACCTTGCCTCGCAGTGCCAACGCCTGATCAGTGCCGATCTCGTCGAGTTGTTTGTCGACCGCAGCA
>JBDNHG010000327.1:0-3168 GCA_041688925.1 Acidimicrobiales bacterium
CCGGGGATCTTCGGCATAGTGCGGAGCCCCGGTGGGCAGGTACAGATCGAAGCGTCGGGCATGTTGATGTCGGCATCGTGCGATGCAGCTTCGGCTGTCGGCGATTCGTTCTTGATGCACAGGGACAGAGACTCGCTTCGTGACTTCGACCTCGGCGAGTACGACGTGACTGTCGTGATGACGGCGTTCGATCAGAACAGCCACATCGAGTGGACGATCACCAGTCAGATGGATCCGCCGCTCGGTCACGTCTACGGCTATCGACTCGAGCCGATCGAAGGCGGTACCAAGGTGACCTCGTATTACGACTGGTCGAACATCCACGAGGCCTATGCCGAACTCGCCGCCGAACACTTCCCGATCATCTCCGAGACCAACCTGCGGGCCACCCTCGGTATCCTTGCCCGCACCGTCGCCCCCGGAGCCGGCCGCCCTGGCGCCTGAATCGAGTGCTCACAGGAGCCGCACGCACCGTGCGAAGGACCAGACGACGATGGCGATTTGGAACCTGGGCGGCTCTCGTCCACTCTGCGGTCGGCATCGGTGCCGTGTAGTTTGTGGTTTCGATTTCGCTGCTCATCGGTGCATCGGTGCCGAGTAAGCAGGTCGTGGCGGGCGCGTCGTCGATCGTCGGCGACCCCGATCACGGCTGAACCAGCTCCAATGGCGTCGGACGACCAAGGCTTCTTCATGAATTCCGCTGACACCTTGTGTCGAACGTTTGTTCGTGTTAGGTTGTTGTCTTCGGAGGTAATCCGGCTCGCTTGAGGTCACCGCGTGACAGCACCGGCTTTAATCCGCGGTCACCAGAATCGATAATTCTGGGAAATGTTCAAATTCAAAATCTGAGCTTCCCAAAGTTGTTTTCGATGTCTGCTGCCGTGCCATATCTCCAAGAAGCGAACACCTCGCTCACCGAGGTCGTGGCTTGTGGTGCGCCCGCTGTTGGGTCGTCGAAGCAGGCGATCGAGGGCATCGAAGCGGTTGAAACTGCTCGCCGGTTGACCGCCATTGCTGCGGTCGACGTGATCGCTGCGATCGAGTCGTCTCGGTCGTTTTATGACCATGGTCATGCTTCGGCACGCGTCATGTACGCCCATATCGCCGGGGTGGCGCCTGTTGAGGCGTTCCGGTTTGATCAGATCCGGCGCATGGTCACCGAAGCCGAAATGATCAATGGCGCGTGGCGCAAAGCTGGATTGTCGCTCGACAAGGCGGCGTTGTTGGCCAAGGCGTTCAGCAATCCGCGTACCCGCGACCGCTTCCTGCTCGATCAGAAATGGTTCCTCAAACAAGCCCGCCGCTTCGGTATGAAACGTCTGATCAAGGTCGTGGCCCACTGGCTCGAAGTCCACGACGCCGATGGCCCAACACCAGGTCCTGATCCATCACATGAGCGACGCAAAGCCTGGCTGGCCCAAGACCACTTCTCCAAAGTGTGGCGACTCGAAGCCGAGCTCGACTCGATGCAAGGCTCGCGGTTCAACGAGATCTTCCGGGCCTACGTCAAAGCCGAATTCGATCACGACTGGACCCAGGGCGAAAAGATCCACGGCAAAGACGTGTGTATGGATCTGCTGGCTCGCACCCACGAACAACGCTGCGCCGACGCGTTGTGCCAAATGGCCGAAGACGCCGCCAACAGCAACAACCCATCGGTGCCAGTCAAACGAGTCCACAACATTATTTGGAACGCCGAAACCTACGAAGAACTACTACGCCGCTGGGTCAACGCCCCCGCCCGCATGCTCGACCCCGACACCTACAACATCTGCGACATCGACGGCAACCGCATCGACGCCATCGCCGCATTCGCAGACTCACTCGTCTCAAGCCTCAGACGGGTAGTGCAAGACGCCGCCGGAGTCACCATCAACATGAGCGCCCCCGCCCGCTTCTTTACAGGTTTGGCCCGCCACGGCGTCGTGCTCGCAACAACAGAGTGTTACTGGCCCGGATGCTGTGTTCCCACCAGCAGCTGTCACATCGATCACTTGAGATCCGCGGCCCGGGGCGGGCCCAGCGACCAACTCAATGGCTTGCCCGCCTGCCCAAGACACAACTGGTTGAAAGAACGCGGCTACACCGTCACCCGCCAATCCGACGGAACAATCACCATCACCACACCCACCGGCGACACCGTCCAATAGGCGCTCCGGTGAGTGCGGCGCGCCTGCCAAGGCTCAATTGCTGCCCCATGAGTTTGGGCATCCTCGGGACGATCCGATGCGCTCAATCGAACAGGCCGAATTGTGATGCGGCCTCCTCGGCTCGGTTGGACAGCAGGTCGACATCGTCGAACTCTTCGGGGTAGACCAATGTCACGTGCGGCGGTGCTCCCGTGGCCATGCCAGGGTCCCACCGGTGGCGAGCCGCAGCAATCGCAGGCAGCTCTGACTCAGCGAAGACCATGGTCAGGTGGACTCGTGTGGCTCCGTCAGTGGCATGGCGCCGACTCACGTGCCGGTGTAATTCGCTGCTCGCTTCTCGAGAAAGCTGGCGACGCCTTCCTTGTGGTCGTTCGTCTTGAACAGCCGGGCGAGATTGCGCGAGACCCAGACCCCGAGGTCGTCCCAGTCAGGGTCGAGGGCCTTGCGCATGCCCTGTTTGATCGCCTGTACGGCGAGTGGAGGATTGGCGGCGATTCGAGTGGCGAGTGCGTTCGCTGTTTCGGCGAGATCGTCGTGAGCGACGACCCGCGACACCAGCCCAATCTGATGAGCGGTTGCAGCATCGATGACCTCGCCGGTGAACAACAGTTCGGCGGCGCGCTCGCGGCCGACGGCTTCGGCCAGGCGCCCGAGGCCGGGCACGTCGCAATTCAGACCCCGCAGCACGAAAAGCTCGCCGAACTTCGCCCGATCTGAAGCGACCCGGATGTCGGCCATGAGCGCTAGCTCCATGCCCCAACCGACGGCCGCTCCGTTGATCGCGGCGATGACGGGGATGTCGGTGTGCAACAGTGCATCGGCCAGGGGAGTGGTGCGAGGGTTCCGGGCGAGGTCTTCGCCCGGCTTCGAATCGGGATTCGCCATGACCTGCTTCACATCGTCACCGGCGCAGAAGGCGCCCGGCGAACCAGTGATGATGATGCACCGGGCCTTTGAGCCTCGAACGGCGGTTTCCATCTCGTCATAGGTGCGATACGTCAGCGAGTTCTTTGTCGCC
>JBDNHG010000328.1:0-8806 GCA_041688925.1 Acidimicrobiales bacterium
CCAACAGTCGAGGTCGAAGTGGGTCTCGAATCCGGAGCTGTTGGGCGGGCGATCGTGCCTTCTGGCGCATCGACCGGCGCGTTCGAAGCTGTCGAACTGCGCGATGGCGGAGAAGCCTGGCGAGGCAAGGGTGTCGCCACCGCAGTCGGCAACGTCAACGGTGAACTCACCGCTGCCGTACTTGGCCGCGATGCCACCGACCAACGGGGCATCGATCAGACGATGATCGATCTCGACGGTACCGACAACAAGGGTCGTCTCGGAGCCAACGCGCTGCTCGGAATTTCGTTGGCGACGGCCCACGCAGCGGCCGCCGACCGCGGCCTGCTGCTCTACCGCTATCTCGGTGGCGCCAACGCCCATGTGCTTCCGGTACCGATGATGAACGTGCTCAACGGCGGTGAACACGCTGACAACAATGTCGATCTCCAAGAGTTCATGGTGATGCCCGTCGGCGCAGCCAGCTTCAGCGAAGGATTGCGCTGGGGCGTCGAGACCTATCACACACTCGCTGGTGTGCTCAAAGAACGAGGCCTGTCGACCTCTGTCGGCGACGAAGGCGGGTTCGCCCCCGACCTTGCATCGAACGAACAAGCCGTCGAATTGCTTGTCGAGGCGATCGAAAAGGCCGGACTGCGACCTGGCGTCGACATGTCGATTGCGCTTGATCCCGCCTCAACCGAATTCTTCAGCGACGGCAAGTACCACCTCGCCGGTGAGGGTCGCTCGCTGACGCCATCTGAGATGGTCGACTACTACGTCGACCTCAGCACCCGTTATCCGATCGTCAGCATCGAAGACGGCATGGCCGAGGACGACTGGGATGGCTGGGCACAGCTGATGGCCGCCATCGGCACCGGCGTGCAGATTGTCGGTGACGACCTGTTCGTGACCAATGTCGAACGGCTCAACCGCGGCATCCGTGACAAGTCGGCGAACTCGATCCTGGTCAAGGTCAATCAAATCGGAACGCTGACCGAAGCGCTCGATGCGGTGCAGCTTGCCGTCCGTTCGGGAATGACTGCGGTGATGTCGCACCGATCGGGCGAGACCGAAGACACCACCATAGCGGACCTTGCCGTCGCCACAAACTGTGGCCAGATCAAGACAGGCGCTCCCGCTCGCAGTGACCGCGTCGCCAAGTACAACCAGCTGCTGCGTATCGAAGAAGACCTCGGCGAGAATGCCCGCTACCGGGGGATGGCCGCACTCGCCGCCCATCCCGGCCACGGCGGGGGCGCCTGATCGCTCGATGACTGTTCGATGAACCTGTCCAAGGTGCCGCTGCCGCGGCTGAAGATGCCGAAACCATCTGCGGCCGTATTTACGCCATCGCTGTCGTTTGCCCGCAACGTGGTCCGTGGCGTTGTGCTCCCGCTGATGCTTGCCTTGGTGCTGTTTGCCGGACTCGTCTATTTCTTCTTCCCGACCGCGACCTGGCTCGATCAGCGGGCCGAGGCATCTGAGGTTCAAGGCGAACTCGATGCGCTGATCGGCGAACAAACCGTGTTGCGCAACGAGATTGCTCGCATGCGAACAAACGACGAGGTCGAACGCATCGCCCGTCGAGATTTCAACTTCGTCTTCCCCGGCGAAGAGGCCTATGCGGTGCTGCCTGCCCCGCCAGCGCCGGTATCGCTGCCGGCTAGCTGGCCGTTCAATTTGCTCTACGCCGAAGTGCTCGACTGAGGGTAGACCGCCTTTTTCGCAGGGCGAAAAACGCTGTTTTGGAGTTGTCACCTCCACAGTCCCGGATCGCTTCGCTCCTGCATGACTGCGACATTTCGGTGACGCACCACTACCTTGTCTTGCGATGACTACTGCGTTTCCACCTGGCTCGGTCGCCGATACCGCCGCGGGGCTCGCTGAGAATGACTACCTTGCCGACGAGGCGCTGGCGACGGCCATCTTCTTGGCGATCGAGCTTCAGCGACCGCTGCTTCTCGAGGGAGAAGCCGGTGTCGGCAAGACCGAGGTCGCAAAGACATTGGCCCGATGGTCGGGTGGCCGACTGATCCGCCTGCAGTGTTACGAGGGCCTCGACGCCGGGCAGGCGGTCTACGAGTGGGACTACAGCCGCCAGCTGTTGCACCTGCGCACACGAGAAGCCGTTGGTGATCTGGCAGCGAATGCCGATGCCGTCGAAGACGAGTTGTACAGCGACAAGTTCCTCGTTCGTCGTCCGCTGCTCGACGCAATCGCCCACGACGACGACATTGCTCCGGTACTGCTGATCGACGAAGTCGACCGGGCCGACGACGAGTTCGAAGCGTTCCTGCTCGAGATATTGAGCGAGTACGCGATCACGATTCCCGAGCTCGGAACCTTTCGTGCCAAGAAGCCACCAATCGTGATCATCACCTCGAACCGAACCCGAGATGTACACGATGCGTTGAAACGCCGTGCGTTGTACCACTGGGTCGAACACCCGGGCTTTGCCCGCGAGGTCGAGATCATTCGTCGCCGCACCGACGGGGTGACCGACGAGCTCGCAGGCCAGGTAGCCAGGGCCGTCGCCCAGTTCCGGGGCCTTGGTTTGTACAAGCCGCCGGGCGTCGCCGAGTCGATCGATTGGGCGCAGGCACTTCACCGGCTCGAACAGCGCGGTCTGACCGTCGAGTCGGCCAATGCCAGCTTGGGCACGGTGCTGAAATATCGCGAAGATCAGCAACGAGTTCGTGATCACGGTTTGGCCGATGTCGTTGCGGCTGCCGTCGACGGCTGACACAGCGTGGTCGAGCAACCCGATTGGGTCCTGACCCCAAAGACCTTTCAGGGCGAACCGCCCGAACCGCCCGATGGGCGCACCATTGACCGGTCGAAGTTGCCGATCCTGGCCGCTGGTTTCGTGCAGGCGCTTCGAGAAGCTGGTGTCGAGGTGCCGGTCGGGGCCACGTTGCTCTACGTCAAGGCGTTAGCCGCGGTGAACAGCGTGAATCGATCTGAGCGTTATTGGTGTGGCCGCACGACGCTGATTACGCGCAGCGAAGACTTCATGACCTATCACAAGGTCTTCGGGCGGTATTGGGTCGGCGCTGAGTTCGACGATGCCGATGAACTCACGACGAGCACCTCGATCGCCGTCGACCAAGAAGACGATGATGGCATGTCGAACGCGGGTGGCGACGACGATGAAGCCGAACCCGATGTCACTATGCGTTACAGCGCTGTCGAGGTGCTGCGTGACAAAGATTTCGCTGACTACACCAAGCTCGAACTTGCCGAATTCAATCATCTGATGAATCAGATGCGCATCGGTGGCGCTCGCCGAGCGTCACGACGCCAAAAGGTGTCGCCTCGTCGCAGAGGAAAGCCCGACTTGCGTCGCACGGTGCGACGGGCGCTTGCCAACGACGGCGAGCCAATCGACCGAGCGTTTCGGCGACCGAAAGATCAGGCCCGGCGGGTGGTGCTGCTGCTCGATATCAGCGGTTCGATGGAGTCCTACTCACGTGCGTTGTTGCGCTTTGTGCACGCAACGGTGCTTGCCCGTGGTCGCGTCGAGGCGTTCGCTCTCGGCACGCGACTCACCCGGCTTACCCGAGAAATGGCAACACTCGACCCTGATCGAGCGCTCAGCAATGCTGCTGATGCGGTCGAAGACTGGTCAGGGGGCACCCGACTCGGCGAATCAATCAGGGACTTCAACGACGAGTGGGCGGTCCGTGGCATGGCCCGGGGCGCTGTCGTGGTGATCTTGTCCGACGGCTGGGATCGCGGCGAACCCGAGCTGATGGCCGAACAAATGGCCCGCCTCAGTCGCGTCGCCTATCGAATCGTGTGGTCGAATCCGCTCAAGGCCACCGAGGGGTATGCACCGTTGGCTCGCGGCATGGCCGCGGCGCTTCCGTTCGTCGACGAGTTCGTCGAGGGGCACTCGCTTCGGGCTCTCGAGACACTGGCCGAAGCAATCAACCGCTCGGCCAATCAGCGAGGTTCCGCCGAGGTCTGGCCGACAGCGGTGCCGCAATGACGGCGCAGTCCGTTGCGGTAGTCTCAATGAGATGAAGGACATTCTCGACGAGGTCGTCTCCTGGCGTAACGCCGGAAAACAGGTTGCCGTTGCTCGTGTTGTCGATATCGAGGGTTCAGGCCCGCGCGATCCTGGTGCGGCTATGGCCGTAAACGAAGATGGCGAGGTCGTCGGCTCGGTATCGGGAGGCTGCGTCGAAGGCGCGGTGGTCGTCGAGGCGCTCGAAATCATCGAGAGTGGCGAGCGCCGAATGGTCACCTTCGGCTACAGCGACGACGAGGCATTCGCCGTTGGTCTGACCTGTGGTGGCACGATTCATCTGTACATCGAACCACTCGATTGGTAGGCAACACATCGTGAGCCGTGAGATTTTCGACCTGTGGGTTCACTCGATACGAAGTGACGAGCCGGTCTGTCTGGTCACCGTCATCGAGGGCCAAGGTCTAGGCGCAAAACTGCTCATCCGACCCGGCAAATCGCCCGTTGGTGGGCTGGGCCATCCTGAGCTCGACCGTGTGGTCAAACGCGACGCTCTCGCCGAACTCGAAGTTGGCCGCAGCGGCGTGCGCAGCTATGGCGTGCAAGGTCAACAGCGCGAGACCGACCTGACCGTATTCATCGAATCGCAGGCGCCGCCACCGCGCATGTTGATCTTTGGGGCCGTCGACTTCACCGCTGCTCTGGCGAGCGCAGCGAAGCTGCTGGGCTACCGAGTTGTGGTCGCCGATGCTCGTCCGGTGTTCGCGACCCGCAAACGGTTTCCGATGGCCGACGAATTGCGGGTGAGCTGGCCCGATGCAGTATTCGACGAGTTCGGACCTGAGCTCGGCCCGCGTGATGTGGTCGCGATTCTGACCCACGACAACAAGTTCGACGTTCCGGCGGTGGTTCGGGCGCTCGAAACCAGCGTTGGTTACATCGGCGTCATGGGAAGCCGCAAGACGCACGACGGGCGCACCAAGCGGTTGCGTGAAGCCGGCGTCGACGACGACGGACTGGCACGCCTGCGCTCGCCACTCGGTATCGACATCGGTGGCCGCACACCCGAAGAAACCGCTGTATCCATCTGCGCCGAGATCATTGCGTTGCGCTCTGGCCGCAAGGTCAGCGCTCTGAGTAATGCCGACGGGCCGATACACGAGCGATGACCCACGGGGGCACCTGACCCGTAAGGTACGCACTTCATGAGCGCAATGGAGCCACTACGCGATACTTGTCGCCGTGCCTGATTCAGTCGAGCCTCAAGTGGCCGACGGGCGTGGCGCGTGGTACACGAACACGCGGACGTTGGCCCTTGTCATGGCGGTGTCGATCGGGGTGCTGCTGCTCGCTGCGCTGGCTTCGGCGATCGATCTGCCCGACAACGAGGACGAACGCAACCAAGATACGCGCGACCAGACGGCTGCTGACCAGGAAGCCGCTGCCCAGGAAGGCGGCGGACAGGCGGGCGCTGGTGGAAAGTCGGAGGCTGGTGGTGCCGGCGGGGCAGGCGGGTCGGGCAGCCTCAACGGTGGCGCCAGCGGACGCATCGACATCGGCGATGGGCAGGGGTTCGATGTGCAGCCCCTTCCTGGTTGTGCCGGAGGCTTCGCTCTCGGCGACGACATCTTGATAGTTCCTGACCCCGAGGCATGCGGCTTTGAACCGCTGCCTCCCGGAGCGACCGGGTTCGAGTCGTCGGGCAAGAGAATTCTGGTGCCCGATGTCGACGGTGATATCGGCGGGTTCAGGCTCGGACCCGACGGCATAGAACTCGTTGGTCCGGCAGAACTCGGTGCGAGTGACTTCGTGATTGGACTGTTACCCGACGGGTCGTTCGGGTTGATTCGGCCTGACGGCTCGGCGGTCGAGATCGTGCCAGGCGACGATGGCCTCATCCTGCGAGACCCTGAACGAGGCAGCATTGACTTCGTGCCCGGCCCGGGCTCTGCTTTCGACACCGAGAACCCGTCGTTCAACCCGGGACAGGTCCCGCCGGCACTCACCGAACCCGACGACGGCGACTCTGATTCTCGAGCGGACCCCGATACCGAATCTGATGAGCCTGGGTTTCCCGTTGTGCTAATTGCGATCGTTGCCGCGGCCATAGCGCTGGCTGTGGGTTTGTGGTTCTGGCGCAAGCACACAGCCCAACAACCACAATCCAGTGCGACCAACGGGGCATCCTCAGCCGACAACTTAGCGCTCGAGATCAACGCGCTCGACCGTTTGTTGTGGGAGATCGAACAAGAACCCGACCCGCGGGTGGCCATCCGCAAGGCGTACTCCGCACTCGAGTCGGGCCTCGGAAACGCCGCGATGGCACGTCGACCGCCCGAGACTCCTGGGGTGTTCCTGCAACGCCTGCTTGGTCGATTCGACGATGTGCAGCTGCACAATCAGCTTCAGGAACTGGTGGTGCTCTTCGAACACGCTCGGTTCTCAGAACACGAGATAACGGGCGATATGCGAGATAGGGCAGTGCGAGCTTTAGGCGAGATTCGTGGCCGATACGCGAACGCTGCATCTGAGCTGTCGACACCCCTGGTCGTGGCATGAGCGCTGTTGGCCCGGTAGCAGTGATCGTTGGCGCAATCGGCGCACTGTGCTTTCTCGCGCTGCTCGGCCGCCTGTGGGTCATCGGTGCCAAGGGCGAAGCGCCGGTTGGTCCACGCCAGGCGCCACGCTCGGTCGACCCGTTGCCACCAGCGCTGCCAACCGAGTTTCGGTCGCTGATCAGCGACGAAGCCTCGCAATGGAAACAAGCTCACGAATGGATGGCGGTAATCAGCCGCCTCGATGAACTCGCTGAGGTCCTCGGAGCCGGTGCCGCACAGAGCGACCCGCCGCCGAAGTACTCGGCAGACTGGCTCGAGCACCGCGTCGCCCAGATCGAGGCGACCGCGGGCGGGCCAGGGTCCGAGAACTGGAGTAGAACATGAGCGACCAACCAACCGGCGATCGGGCCGCAACCGACGACCACCAATTCGGCGGGGCTCCCGACGCAGCGGTGATCGCAGCGTGGGGCACGGCCATCATCGACGAGCTCGAGCGGGCGATCGTCGGCAAACGACACGTCCTCCACCTGCTTGTCACGGGCCTGTTGGCCGACGGGCACATTTTGCTCGAAGATGTTCCCGGCTTAGCGAAAACCCTGGTCGCGCGGTCGTTTGCACAGGTGGCCGACCTGGCATTCAGCCGGGTGCAGTTCACGCCTGATTTGGTACCGGGCGACATCACGGGGTCGAGCGTGCTCGACCTCGCGACCCGACAGCCGATATTCAAACCCGGCCCGATTTTTGCCAACCTGGTCCTTGGTGATGAGATCAATCGGGCACCTCCCAAGACCCAAGCAGCGCTGCTCGAGGCAATGGAAGAACGCCAAGTGACCATCGATGGCGTGACGCACCCGTTGCCGACACCGTTCTTGGTTATCGCTACCCAGAACCCGATCGAGTCAGGCGGAACGTACCCACTTCCCGAGGCGCAACTCGACCGGTTCCTGATGAAGTTCGGGCTCGGGTATCCGACCGAGGCCGACGAAGCCGAGATCCTGGCCCGGCGAGCGCGACGCCGCCAAGAGCGCATCGAGCTGCGACAGATTCTCGACGGTGAACGCTTGCGCCAGTTGCAAGAGGCGGTCGAGGCCATTCATGTCGATCCCGCGGTGTTGCGGTATATGGTGGCGCTGGTCGGGGCGACCCGCAATTCGCCTAATACGCAGGCCGGAGCATCACCACGGGGGTCGTTGGCCTTGCTCAAGGCTTCTCGTGCATGGGCGGCACTGAGTGGGCGCGACTTCGTTACGCCAGACGATGTGGTCGCAGTAGCGCGGCCCACCCTGGCTCACCGCATCATCGTGAAACCCGATGACTGGTTGCGGGGTACCTCGGCCGAGGATGTTGTCGACGCCTGCCTGCAGTCGGTTCCGGCGCCGACCGCGGTCAACTAGCCAACACATTTCATGACGAGATTCGTCGTCGCCGAGCGCAGGTCGACGCACACATTCACCTACTTGGCGTTGATCCATGTGTTGTTCGTTGTTTGCGCGTTGGCGCTGACAGTGATCTGGGGGCTTCAAGGCGCGTTGGTGTTCGCCGCCCCGTCCTTGATCATCTTGGCGAGCACCGTCTTTGGCGAACAGTTGGTTGCGCCGGGCGTCACCGTGCTCGTCGACCGACCTCGTGCTCTCGAGGGTGACACGGTCACGCTGCTCGTGAAGCTGCACAGTCCGCGAAGCCTGCCGCTGGTCGATGTCGAACTCGTGCCAGAAGGTTCACTCGACCATGAAGGGTCGCTGCGTGCGTTGACGTCGCTCAGTGCGCATTCTGAGTTCGAGCACGAGTTCCGGGTCATTGCCGACACGTGGGGTGTCGTGCCGATTGGCCATGTGAACGTGCGTGCTCGCGATCGTTTCGGCTTGGTCGCCGTAAACACATGGTATCAGATCGTGACGCCGCTGAAGGTGCACATCCACGAAGAGTTCACCACCAATTTGACCGAACCAGACCGATTCCGTCGCGTGGTCGGAAGCCACACGTCGCCCGAGCGCGGCGAAGGATGCGAGATCGCCGATGTGCGGCCGTATCAGCCCGGCGACCGGCTGCAATCGCTCAACTGGCGCATCTCGGCCCGCAACGACGAACCGTGGATCACGCTGCGACACCCAGATCGGTCGACGACGGTTATTCTGCTGCTCGACGCCTATCAGCCTCTGGGGCGCCAGCAAACCGATGGGCTGCGTCGCAGCGTGCGAGCAACGTTGGGTCTCGCCCGGCTTCACCTGGCGGCCCAAGACCCCGTAGGCATGATGCTGGTGGGTGAGGGCGTGCGATGGTTCGCGCCCGAGTCTGG
>JBDNHG010000329.1:0-1454 GCA_041688925.1 Acidimicrobiales bacterium
AAGTAGTAGTCGCGTATTTCGCTCAATGCTTCGATCGCCGAAGCTCGCATTGTTTCGTCGACAGGCTCGTCGGAAAAGCGAGCGTGCTGAAAGAGATGGGTCAACTGCTCGAGCGGAGCCTTGATCGATTGATGGCGACCGAAGATGCGGTCGAGGTAGCGCAATGGCGTTTCTGCAGGCCGACGGGCGAGTTCACTCGCCCCGAACCCTGTCTCGACGGCGGCGTATGCCCGTTGGATTGCGATACGAGGGCTGTCGCCTTCGTTGAGTTCGTCGATCAAATCGCGGGCGAACTCGGCGATTGTCTCGGCGTCTTCTTCGTCGGTCACCGTGACTGCCTGGCTTCTGGCAAATTGCAGCGAAGGTCGTCGCAAACGCCACGAGAACTTCTGGCGCGACAACAGGTGGAGCAAGCCGACACCGAGCGCGATGGCTGCGCCGATGACGAGTGGTTCGGGGACTTCGATCGGGTTGTCGTCCTCGGCGGCTGCCGTGTCGTCGATGGCAAAGCCAGACTCGATCGGCAAGACGTTGCGAGGTGCCGGCGTGTGGAGTTCGCCGGTGCTGAACTGTTCAGCGTTACTGGCGATAGCGACGAGGGTCACCAACGCGAGTAGACCCAGAGCGAACCCGCCGAGGCGTATGGGTGTCGATACTTCGCTTGGTGTGGTCACAGGCTCGATGTCACGCGGGGGCACCGTCGGCGCGTAGCCGCTTGACATGCCCCTCGCTCACCTCGATCATCGCTCAGAGGCTATGCGGCGACGCGGCGAATGGCAGCATCGGGGGGAGGGGTCGTTGGGAACTCAGACGATCTGTGACAGCGCTGCGTCGAGGTCGTCGTAGAGGTCTTCGCAGTCTTCGAGGCCGACACTCAGCCGGATCATGCCGTCGCCGATACCGACGAGCGCTCTGCCCTTGGCCCCAATGCGGCGATGGGTCGTTGTAGCCGGATGGGTGGCCAGGCTCTTCGAATCGCCGACATTGTTCGAGATGTCGAACAACTGCATCGAATCGAGGAACGTGAATGCAGCGTCTTTGGTGCCGACGTCGATGGTGAGGACCGTGCCACCGGCAGCCATCTGCCGCTTGGCCAGCTCGAACTGTGGATGCGAGGCCAGCATTGGATAGCCGACCCGCGCCACGGCGGCATGGCTTTCGAGTCGTTCGGCGAGCGTGTGCGCCGAGCGGGTCATGGCATCAACCCGCAGTCGCATTGTTTCGAGACCCTTGACGAGCACCCAGGCATTGAACGGGCTCAGCGTGGGGCCGGTGTGCCGGTTGAATGGCATGAGATAGTCGGTCTTGAATTCGGTACTGCAGAGCACGGCGCCGCCCAGAACTCGGCCTTGGCCGTCGATGTGTTTGGTGGCTGAGTACACGACGACGTCGGCGCCAAAGTCGGTTGTTTTCTGCAGAATAGGGCTGGCAAAAACGTTGTCGACGATCACCAG
>JBDNHG010000330.1:0-4485 GCA_041688925.1 Acidimicrobiales bacterium
CGAGTTCGTTGCGCATCGTGCCACGATCGATGCCGGCGCCAACCTCGAAGCCCGCGCTCGCCAGGCCAGATTCTCGTTGCTGCCCAATGGGGTCGCGACCGGCCACACGCTTGACGACCGGGCCGAGACCGTGCTGATCAATCTGATGCGGGGGGCGGGTCGCAAGGGGTTGTCGCCCTTGCGCGATGTGCGTCGGCACCCGATTGTGCGACTGCGCCGCAGCGACACCGAAGCACTGTGCGAAGCTCTTGCTATCGCAGTGGTAAACGATCTATCGAACGCGGACCCGGCATTTGTCCGAAACCGGGTGCGGCGCGAGCTGTTGCCCCTGCTCGCCGACATAAGCCGTCGTGACGTTGCCGCGCTGCTTGACCGGCAGGCCGACGTGCTGGGCGCCGAAGACGAATTTTTGAACTCGCTCGCCGCCCAGATCGATGCCACGAGCGCCAAAGACGTCGCCGCAGCACCGCCGGTTCTTGCACGCCGGGCGCTGCGCATGTTCATCACCAACTCCTGGGACCTCGGCCATCCCCCGTCTGTCGAGACAGTCGATCGTGCACTCGAAGTTGCCCGGGGCGACGCCATATCTTGTGATCTCGAGGGGGGTCATAGGATTCATAGAACGAACCAAAGGCTGAGGCTTCAGTCCTCCCTAGATAATGTGAAAACTCGATGAAGCGCTTTACGACCTTTCGAATCGTTGGAGCATTAGCGCTCATTGGCGCGCTGTTTGCGGTGTATCTGGTTGCATTCCACAGCGGTGACAAAGCTCGCACCGACTACGACCTGACCGAATATCTGCAACTGATCGACGATGGCGACGTCGATACAGCGATCATTCGAGACCGCACCCAAGAGCTGTACGGCACGCTCGTTGACGGCACCGAGTACCAACTCACCTTCCCTCGAGAGTTCACCGATGAACTCACTATTGCGCTGACCCAGGCGTCGCCTGCGGTCGACATTACGACCGATTCGCAGTCGACGAGCTTCTGGAGCAACCTCATTCTGCGCATGGCGCCGATGTTGCTGATCGTGGGCATCTTCCTCTTCGTGTTCATGCAGCTTCGTGGCGGCGCTGGCATGTTCAGTTTTGGCAAGGCCAAGGCGCGACAGTTCTCCAAGGACGAGCCGCAGATCACGTTCGATGATGTCGCTGGGGCCGACGAGGCGGTCGAAGAACTCCGCGAGATACGCGACTTCCTCAAACACCCACAGCGGTTCGAAGCGCTCGGAGCAAAGATCCCCAAGGGCGTGTTGCTCTATGGCCCTCCCGGTACTGGCAAGACGCTGCTGGCTCGTGCCGTCGCAGGCGAAGCCGGCGTGCCGTTTTTCTCGATCTCGGGTTCAGACTTCGTCGAAATGTTCGTGGGCGTAGGCGCCAGCCGAGTCCGCGACCTGTTCGAGCAGGCCAAAGAGGCGTCGCCGGCGATCATCTTCATCGACGAGATCGATGCGGTTGGGCGCCATCGAGGCGCAGGCATGGGTGGTGGCCACGACGAACGTGAACAGACGCTCAACCAGATGCTGGTTGAGATGGACGGTTTCGACGCCACGACGGGCGTCATCTTGATCGCGGCAACGAACCGGCCCGACATCCTCGACCCTGCGTTACTGCGCCCCGGTCGTTTCGACCGCCAGATCGTCGTCGACAAACCCGACCTGCCCGGCCGCCAGCGCATCCTGCGAGTGCACGCCAAAGGCAAGCCGTTCTCGCCCGAAGTCGACCTCGACACCATCGCACGCCGCACACCCGGCTTTACCGGCGCTGATCTACAGAATCTGCTCAACGAGGCTGCGTTGTTGACAGCCCGCGACGACTTGTCAGAGATCCAGGATCGCCACGTCGGTGCAGCCATCGACCGGGTCATTGGTGGCCCCGAACGCAAGAGCCGTGTCATGAGCGATCATGAGCAGCGGGTGATTGCCTACCACGAATCTGGGCACGCACTCGTGGGCCACGTGCTGCAGCACACCGACCCGGTTCACAAGGTGTCGATCGTGTCTCGTGGCCGAGCATTGGGCTGGACACTGACCCTGCCCGAGCGCGACAAGTACCTCAAGTCGCGGTCCGAGCTGCGCAGCGAACTCGCCATGCTGCTCGGCGGTCGCACAGCCGAAGAAATGATCTTTGGCGATCCAACCACCGGCGCCGCCGACGACATCGCTCGAGTCACCAAGGTTGCTCGCCAGATGGTCACCAAGTTCGGCATGAGCGAAAAGCTCGGGCCACAGTCGTTTGGTCGAGGCAGCGACGAAGTGTTCGTCGGTAAAGAGGTCGGACATGACAACGAGCTGTCCGACATCATCTCGAATCTGATCGACGCCGAAGTGAGCGACCTGATCAACGTGGCCCACCGCGAGGCCTACGAGATCCTGCACCATCACCACCGAACCCTCGATGCACTGGCCGAAGCACTGCTCGAACACGAGACGCTCGACCAGGGCATGCTCGAAGAGATTCTGGGTGAAGCCGGAACATGGGACAACGATCCCGCCCGGTCATCACGATCTTCTTCCCCGTTGGCCGGTGAACCGCTGGTGACTCGCGAGTACCGTTCTGAGGAACCTCCTCCAACCGACACCTGATCTCGCTGCCCGCTGGCTGACACGAGACCGTGTCACCGCACCGAGCAAAGGAATGTCTCTGTGACCGAAGAGTCCAATCCGGTCGATCTCGACCGGATCGCAGCCGCAGTCTCTGAAATTTTGGCAGCGATCGGCGAAGACCCTGATCGAGACGGCCTGCACGACACGCCCAAACGAGTGGCGCGGATGTATGCCGAGGTCTGCGGCGGACTTCATCAAAATCCGAAAGAACACCTCGTGACGCAGTTCGAGGCGGGGCATCAGGAGATGGTGATTGTCAAGGACATCCCCATCTACTCGTTGTGCGAGCACCATCTGGTGCCGTTCTTCGGCGTTGCGCACCTGGGCTACATCCCGAACGAAGAGGGACGCATCACCGGACTTTCGAAACTCGCCCGATTGGTCGACGGTTACGCCCGTCGCCCCCAGGTGCAAGAACGCCTGACGACGCAATGCGCAGATGCGCTCGACGACGTGCTCGAACCCCGAGGAGCGATCGTGGTGATCGAAGCCGAACATCTATGTATGGCCATGCGGGGCATCCGCAAACCAGGCGCCACGACTATCACGTCAGCCGTCCGCGGCATCTTCCGAGACGACCCCTCTACCCGTATGGAAGCAATGCGCTTCCTCAACCCATAGCTCGCATATGCGGGTCATGGGCGTGGTCAATGTCACGCCAGACTCGTTCGTCGGCGAGGTCCGCACGCCCTTGGTCGATGGTGCAGTTGAGCGAGCGATGCAGCTGGCGGCTGAAGGGGCCGCGATCATCGACATTGGCGGAGAGTCGACCCGTCCCGGGGCTTCAACGATTGCGCTCGACGAAGAGCTGACGCGCGTCATGCCGGTCATCGAGGCGCTCGTGCCCCAGCTCGATTCGACGGTCACGATCTCGATCGATACGCAGAAAGAAGCGGTCGCCCGGGCAGCGATCGCGGCCGGCGCACACATCATCAACGACATGAGCTCGAGATTGGGCGGGGTGGCCGGCGAACTCGGTTGTGGCTATGTGGCGGCGCACATGCTCGGGTCTCCCGCGACGATGCAGAACAACCCGACCTATGACGCTGTGATCGAAGAGGTCCTGGTCGAGGTCAGTGCGGCCGGCAACGCCGCGGTCGCGGCCGGCGCCTCACCGGTGTGGATCGATCCGGGCATTGGCTTCGGCAAGACGCTCGACCACAACCTCGACCTGCTGGCGTGCATCGACCAATTTGTTGGTTCGGGTCTTCCGGTGCTCGTGGGCGTGAGCCGCAAAGGCTTTATTGGTCGTTTGCATGCGGCCAGCGACGCCCGATCTCACGGGATCGGCGCGTTACGTGACATCGGCGCGCTACGGGACGTCGGCGCGCTACGTGACATTGTGCCGACGCCGACCGATGATCGTGTCGAGGCTTCGGTGGCGTTGGCAATTTGGTCGGCCGCCTGTGGGGTCGATGTGGTGCGTGTTCATGATGTTGCAGCAACGGTGGCCGCGTTACGAGGAGCCGCACTCGACGGCTGAGTGCCCGGCCCGGGCCCAGGCAGCGACATCCGCGTCGCAAATACCATTCTCGAGCGATGAGGTCCATGTTTCGTGGGTTCAGAGGTGGTTGCTGGCGCCAACTGGGTCTAGGTTGAAATGTCATGGCTGAGATGTCGATTTCGAGGTTGCGGGGCAAGTGGGCACAAGGCATTCAGCCGCGCCACTTCACCTGGATTCTCAAGGACCAAATTGCGGTGTGTGAGCGCCTCGGCGGCAAAGGATCGAACCATCGTCCGGTCCGGCGCCAAGAAGAGATCGTGTGGGTGCTGAACAACAATTTCGACCTCACCATCTCGATGATTCCGGGCACGCACAATCTGCAGGCGTACAAGGAACTCGGTCTGGCCCATCGCCACTGGCCGGTCTCCGAC
>JBDNHG010000331.1:0-7934 GCA_041688925.1 Acidimicrobiales bacterium
CGACGCGCTGACGGGTCGCTTCGTCGTCGGGCCGCTGATCTTCAAGCGCCATGGTGTGATCTACACCAGCGATCTCGGCGCCAGCCTTAGCTCGTGCCTGTTCCCACACCATCTCATCGAGAGGCTGATGAGGTACAAGCACATATTCGACCCGACAGCCGAGGGCTGCTGCGACCCGTTCAAGGGTGGCAAGCGTCAGCGTACGTTCGCGCTCAGCGCATCAGAATGTGTCCGCCGCAGCCTGTGCCGCGGCGCGGCGCAAACGGTCGTGACTGACCGACGATTCGTTGGGCACCGCAGTGAACATCCACAGCGGGTCGTTTACCGGATCAGCGCCGGTGCGAAGCAGCTCGAGTCCATGTAACTCGCCCCTGAAGGCCATCGGCACATCTGGCTCGACGAACGGGTCACCCAAAAATATTGCGTCAATCACGGACCTCAACACGAGCACCTCACCGATCGAGAGGCCGAGCGGCACGATCGAACGAAGCGCCTCAGGGCTTCCCGAATCGAACAACAGGACATACCCATCGATCGAGTCACCAGCGAGCGACGTCGCCAGCAGTACTCCATCGCTGATCGGGTAGCTGTCTAGGTCGAGTTCCTCGGACGTGCTCGTTACTGCAACGGGAAGTTGTAACGGCGCCATTTGCGCTGGATCGTCATCGGCGAGGATCTCGGAAAAGAAGACCCACTGCACTGCGAACGCGTCTGGACTCATCGGTCCTAGTCCGATGATTGGCCTTGGCGCGGATGTTGCCGTTGCCACGGGCGTCGCGGTGGGTGCTGTGGTGGGCACCGCAGTGGGCACTGACGTCACAGCGGGAGCAGTGGTCGCCGTTGGCGCTGGTGTCGACGACGGCTCAGGCATCGGGGTCGCGGTGCTCTCGCCAGATGTCACCCGATCCTGCGAATCGGACTCAACCAGGTCGCTCGCCGCGCTAACGGATTCGGCGATGTCAGCCGACTGTGTCGACGCGCCACACGCCGCTGCGAAAGCGAAGCAGAAGAGCGCCGGAGCGACCATGCATGCCATCCCTCCACCTCGTCTGGCGGTGTGCGTGCGAACACGCCATGACACGCATTGACCGGCGACCGAACGAGCGATAAGGGAGGAGAGGACTTGGGAGAGCTTGAGCTTCATAAATGCACTTTAATGTAATTTCAATATGTTTCAAGTAGATTCGTAATTCAGGCCCAATCCGCCCTCACAGCATGACTTGATGGAGCGGTGGCTCTAGCCACAAGGAGGCGAAGTCCATGCCCACAGATGAACCCCAACACGATGCCGCTCGCTCGTATCGAGGAAGTACATGGACCCCCAACCACACATCGCTCTGTCGTACCGCTGCGTTACTGTGGGGTGTGCCTGAGAGTGTGATTCCACGTGACACGAGTCGGCACGTGCACGCCATGATGATGGACCGATTCGCATCGATGACCATCAATGAACGGGCGGCAACAGCAGAAGAGCTGAACGACATGTGCACCACGCTGGCGATAGCGGGCATTCGGTCTCAACACGGCGACGTGACTGGTGACGATCTCCGATGGCACCTTGCTGCCCGAAGATATGGGAAATCTCTGGCCGACGACGTCTACGGGCCCCGCTAGCACCGATGCTTCCATCCCACCGCTACCTGGCCGTGGACTTGGCCGAACTGCTCGAGGACCTTGGAGTCCAATACGTGATCGGTGGCTCGGTGGCAAGCTCGTTGATTGGTGAGCCAAGAAGCACCGTCGACGTCGACGTCGACGTCGTGCTAGGTCAGGAGCTACTGGATCTGTTCCTCGAACATGTTCGACCAACGTTCTATGTGCGCGAGATAGATGCTGCCCGAGCCGTGCGTGAAAAAGATTCGTTCAACATCGTTCACACCGAGGCGGCCCTGAAGATCGATCTGTTCGTTCTCGGACACGGTGTGCTTGACGTGAACCAGATTGAGCGTCGCGTGAAGATTGCCGTTCCAACCGAGCCGATTGCTTCTCTGTGGATTACGTCTCCTGAAGATCAAGTGCTTCGCAAACTCGATTGGTATCGCCAGCGCGGTCGAGTTTCGGACCGTCAAATGCGCGACGTCATTGCAATACTGCAGATCAATCGCGAGAACCTCGACGACAACTACCTCTCGCGCACCGCTGAGCTTGTGGGCTTATCAGAACTATTGAGTGATGCGCTGCGGACCGCGGACTCATGACGTCAGGCTCTTCAGCAGGTCAGGGGTACGAGCCTCGCGATGAGCAAGCGCTATCGACGCCGCCGCACGCGTCGACTCAGCCGCACGACCGCAAACTCGACCCAGCAAAATACGCAACGTATACTTCTTGCATGACAGAAGTACTTACTGTGCGCTTGGATGAACCTACCGCGAAAGCCTTCGACGAGATTCAGGACCAATCCGGGCTCACTCGTTCCGACCTTGTCCGCAAGCTCGTTATTGAAGAGCGGCGGCGAATGCTCGACGGTGAGCTGCGCTCAGAGTCAGGACGATTGATGGCCGACCCGGTTGACGCCGCCGAGATGCAGCGCATATCGACAGAAATGCAGACACTGCGTGACTGGTGATCTCGTACGGGGCGATGTTGTCACCTACACACCCCGGGCGCGCAAGGGCCGCCAACAAGACGGCCGAAGGCTGGCTGTCGTGCTCCAACGCGACGCCATAACCCTCTCGACGGTGATTGTTGCCCCCACCTCGCGGTCAGCCCAGGACGCAAGCTTCCGGCCAATGATCGAGGTCGACGGCGCGGCGACCACGGTGCTCGTCGAGCAGATAGTTGCGGCGAGTCGAGACCAGCTCGGCGCCCACGTTGGACACGTCAGTATCCATGAGCAGTCCGCCATCGACCGAGCGCTACTCACCATGCTGAACTTGGACTAGCGCGCAGCGGTACCGACCCTCTCCGCACGCACCAAGCGTTCCGACATCAAGA
The DNA here is from genome assembly GCA_041688925.1 of Acidimicrobiales bacterium. Lineage (GTDB taxonomy): Bacteria > Actinomycetota > Acidimicrobiia > Acidimicrobiales > UBA10347 > UBA10347. The sequence continues at coordinate 2,935 of JBDNHG010000331.1, forward strand.
TCGCCGACAGTCAGCCGAGCACACCTCGGGGCGACGCCAGATTTGTCTGACGGTCACGGTGGGAAACCGGGCCGCAAGGCGGTTCAAATCGCTTTCATCGGCAGTGAGCACCACTCCCCGGCCTTGCTCGACGGTCGTAGCAACGCAGTGAGCATCGACGATGTCCTCGGATCCCGCGCCTGCTGCGGCCAGCACGTCTCCGACGAACGAGGCCAGCATCCGGTCGGTGTCTCGAAGCAGCAGATCAGCTTCCTCTCGGCTGAGCATCGAATTGATCGCTGCGTTGTGAGTACTGGAGCGTTAGAGCTCGGCCAACACGACCGTGGGCACCACAACATCGCGGCCCGCTTCGGCAGCGGCTCGCATGGCCGCCTTCACCCGGTGCATACCGGTCGACCTTGCTGCCAGGACGTTTACCGCTTCGCTGTCGAGCACGAGGATCATGAGAAGAGCGCTCGGAACTCTTCGAGGTCGGCGGGATCGGACGGCCCGACCTCTTCGTCGAACGCATCGAGAAAACCGAGCAGGTTTCGTCGGCGCCGCCGACCAGCCATTGCCGACTCGACCGCCACATTGACCTGCGCGGAGATCGGATCGTCGTGCAGCTCCATCTCATCGACCAACCGCTGGTCGAAGGTTACGGTGATCTTCTTCTTGGCGGGCGCCATACTTCAGCCTGCCACAGCATGGCGCTGCATGCGCCGAGGGCAACGAAGAAGGATGTCCGGGCAGCGCTCGCCGAACCGGAGAACGCCGATGGTCGGTGACCAACAACATCCGGACACTGTTGGAGCGTCGCACGATGGCACTCAAGCCGAACGAGCGTCAAGATTGGTTGACGAAGGCGGTCGGTCGATCTAGTCTGCCTACTTCGACATCGAGGCGAGCGCCCGCAAGGACGGTGCCCCCGACGACGACATGATTCACGCAATTCGATATCACTGGCGAGCATTCGAAACCGACGATGCCCAGGTGACACTGTTCATCGGCCCTTCCCGAACCGCCGACCCACTCGAAGTCGGTGTCGTATCCGACTACGACGGCCTTGGCATCATTCATGCAATGCCAGCTCGGCAGAAGTTCCTGAAGGGTTGGTGGTCGCAATGGCAAAGTCCCGCCTCGAGCGTGCAGCACAACTCGAAGATTGGGCTGAGTGCGTAGACCCTGCAGATCTCGAGCTCGCCGATACGACTGCGTTGCGTGCAATCGCCGAGCTCGCGGCCCAACGCAACGAAGTCGAACACGACTTGATCGGCGCCGTCCGAGTGGCCCGACACAATGGCAGAAGCTGGGCCGAGATCGGCACCATGTTGGGCGTCTCCAAGCAAGCTGCGCAACAAAAATATGGACCGCTCTCGGCGGCGAGCTGACATCGCGACGCCTTTTCGTGATCGGTCGCAGGGCGCACCTGGACTATTCAGGCTTCGGGTGCACCGATTCAACGTGCACATTTGCGTACGGAGCTGCGAGCCGTTCGAGGTCGCCGATGTCAGACGTGATCACCACACCACCTCCACTTTCGACGGCTGCGGCGACACGGTGCGCGTCGACGACGACGAGGTCGCATCGGCCGCATTTGTATGTCGGCTATCGTCGACGCGTGGGCCAAGACCATCGTGTACAACTCGCCGAACTGCTCCGCCACCTCCGCAGCACCGGATCGTTTGCCACTCGCCGCACCACCCCAACTCGCGACCTCGCCATCGAAGTTCGCGGCGTTGGCCCGCTCGAGTTCCCCGTCACCACCGCCCAGGCACAGGAACTGCGTTTCCTCGCCCGCCCGGCCAAGTACGGGCTCGGCGAACACACCGTCCTTGACCGCGCCGTTCGAGACACGTGGGAGATTCCGCGCTCTCGCGTGAAGATCGACAAGCGCCGCTGGAACAACACGCTCACCCCGATGCTCGAGGCTGTTCGCGACGACCTCGGACTCGCCGCGACAACTCGACTGCGAGCAGAACTCCATTCGATGCTGCTGTACGAGCCGGGCCAGTTCTTCACCGCCCACCAAGACTCCGAGAAGTCCGACGAGATGATCGGCTCGCTGGTCGTGATGCTCCCGTCGAACTCGACCGGCGGCGACCTGGTCATCGAACACCTCGGCAAGTCGGTTCGCTACCCGGGTTCGACATCGTCGCTGACCTTCGTGGCGTTCTACAGCGACACCCGCCACGAGGTCCTCCCCGTCGAGAAGGGCTACCGAATTGCGCTCACCTACAACCTGACGCTCCGCAGCGAAACCGCACCGCAGCGTGCTACCGATCCCGAGCTCACGGCCTCGGCCGCCGCACTGCTGCAACAGCACTTCGCCAGCACCCCCGAGTCGCGATGGCAAGGCGACCGCCTGGCGCTCGAACCACCCGACCGGCTCGTGTTCCTGCTCGATCATCAATACACCGAACGAGGGCTCGACTGGTCTCACCTCAAGGGCGACGATGCCGCCCGCGCCACGGTCATCGCCCATGCCGCCGACCTGGCCGACTGCGACCTGCACCTGGCCCATGCCGAGGTGCACGAGACGTGGGATTGCTTCGACCCGACCCCGCCGTGGGAAAGCCGACGGCGGCACTGGGACAACGATCCCGAGGGCAACGATATGGAGCTCGAGGGCGATGATATGGAGCTCGGCGACCTGCTCGACTCTTCGGTGCATATCTCGCCGGTCGGCACACGCGGGGTCGAGTTCGACCCCTATGTGGACGACGCCGAACTCGCCGCCGCGACGCCCTCGGTCGAGCTGACGCCACGCGACACCGAATACACCGGATTCATGGGCAACTACGGCAACACTATGGATCGGTGGTACCGCAGAGCCGCGATCGTGGTCTGGCCACGGTCGCGCACATTTGCGCTGCTGGCCAAAGCCAGCCCGCTCCGCGCCGTCCATCAGATCCTCGACACCACCGACTACGCCGGCCGAGCCTCGGACATGGTGACGACGCTGCTGCGGTTCTGGCCAGACAACGTGCGCAGCGGCGACCAAGCTGCTCTGTTACCCCTGGCGCTTCGTCTCGCGTGGGAACTCGGCGACCAGCACCATGCCACCATGCTGCTCGCGCCTTTCGGTGTAGAGGCGCTCACACCATTGGACGCGACCGTGCTCGTCGCCCTGAGCGAACAGCACGGTCTCGACTGGTTCGACCAACAACTCGCCGTGTGGTGCGGGCAGCGTCGCCGTCACGCCGGCGCCGGCACCACCGATCGCGCCGAGTGGATCACGTCGCTTCCCGAACTGTGCGCCAGCGTCTGCGGCGATCCCCACGGCGGTGATCTCCACGTCGGCAATCTCCACGGCGGCGCTGCGCTTGGCCCAGCCTGTGCACAGGCGCTGATCGGTCACCTCTGGGCATGGCTCGACCCAGCCCTCGGGCACGCGGTAGACATCCCGACACCTTCGCGCCGCGAGACGACGCTGGTCGACCTCGCCGTGCCACTGCTGATGGTCCTGCGTGCAGCCAGCATCGCAGCCGACGACGACCTGCGAACCGCCATGGTCGACGCGGTCACCGCCCGCGCGACTGGCCTTGTCCCCACCTTGGTCGGCGTAGTCGAAGCCGCCGAAGCCTTGACCGGAGACGAGCTGACCAGCACCGGGGTCGCCGGGATCACGCGACATCTGGCTCAGATTCTCGACGATGAGCTCGCCCGACCCGAACGAACACCCGGCGACTGGTCGATCACCGGAATCCACGACGACTGCTGTCAAGACTGTGCGCACCTAGCCAGTTTCCTCCACGACGCCCAGCAGCAGCAGATGACCTGGCCGCTCGCCAAAGCGCGGCGTCAACACATCCACCGGCGCATCGACGAGGCCGAGCTTCCGGTCACCCACCTGACGCGCCGCGAAGGAAGCCCCCACAAACTCGTCGTCACGAAGACCGACGCCCTCTTTCATCGAGAAGCCGATCGGCGACGCTGCGCCCAAACCTGGCTCGACGCCGCCAACCGCCTGCTCGATACAGCGTCGTAGCAAGGCCGCTACCTGGCGCCGGGTCGGTTGCCACACCGGCGACATCATGATCGCTGTCGACAAGCCTCGATCGGACCCAGCCGTCTCGCGCTGAGCCACGTCTTGATCGCCCGTCGACTTCATGCTGTTGACACGAACCAACAGTGTTGTATCGTGTCAACATACAACGAGCTCGCCATCCGAAGAAGGATGTCGGGGCAGCACTCGCCGAACTGGAAAACGCCGGATGGTCGGTGACCCCAACAACATCAGGACACCGTTGGGGCGTTGCACGATGCGGCGAGGCCAGTCGATCTGGATGCCAGATCTCGATCTGGTCGACACCTCGAAATCCCGGCAATCACGCCCGACAAATCAAACGAGCACTCGATCGATGCATGCACAACACCGAGAGTGACGAGGACCAAGCGAGATGACCATTCACACGTTCACCCTCATCGCCATCGGACCTGACCTGCAGTCCGACGAACTGATCGATGCTCTCCTCGAGGCCGGCTGCGACGATGCGCTAGTCGGGCGCGCCGACGGTGTGCAGTTCATCGATTTCGACCGAGATGCCGACACGCTCGAAGAGGCCGTGCTCAGCGCAGTCGCAGACCTCGAGAGCATCGACGGCATCGAGGTGATCCGCATTGCGGACGCGGGGTTGCTCTCGATGGCCGACATCGCCGCACGTACCGGACGGACGCGCGAGAGCGTTCGCCTCCTCGTGACCGGGGAGCGGGGCCCCGGCGGATTCCCGCCGCCGGTGACCGACCCGCGCAGCCGGTATCGGCTGTGGCGCAGCGACGACGTCAACGAGTGGTTCCGATCAAACCTCGACCACTCGATCGATGACATTCGCAATGACCATCTTCGAGCTGCGCTGAACGCCGGGCTCGAGCTTCGTCGACACCGCTCCCGAGTTGACGCAAGTCCGCCGGCAGATCTGCGATCGCTCGTAGGACTGTGACCGGGCCGACTACTTCAGATCCCTTAGTGGGTGTCCGGAATGTCGCTATCCGCGCGATTGGTTCGCGCGGATAGTGAA
>JBDNHG010000332.1:0-3583 GCA_041688925.1 Acidimicrobiales bacterium
GCTGCTAGTCGAATTGTCCTGGCGCCTGGCGCCTGGACAATTCATTACGTCAGATTGGCGACGAGCCAAGATGTCGGTCGGCGAAGCCGCACCGTAGTGCCGGGCCGAGGGCGAGCCTCGACTCGAGGTATAGCTATGCGGATGACGGGTCGATGAGACAGAGTGCGTCCCATTCGAGTTCGGCCACGCGGCGACCGCTTGCCGCCATGATGATCGAGCGGAAGGTGTCGTCGAGGTGTTGACGGCCTTGGCGAGCCAGCCCGAGGCCCCACCACACACACCGGTACACCTTCCACCAGTGGAAGCGTTCGTCGCTCCATGTGCCGCCGCCGGCCTCGTAGCCACGGCGCAGGTCGCTGCGGTTGGCGAAGCCGCCGATCTCGAGGCCGTCGTTGCGAGCTCGCCACATACGTTGCGCCAGCCAACCCAGGTCTTCGAATGGTTCGCCGATATGGGCGGTCTCCCAATCGAGTATCGCGCCGAGGCCGCCATCGTTGACGATGATGTTGCCATTGCGGACGTCGCCGTGCACCGGGGTGAGCGGCACCGGGTCGGGCTGGTTGTTCGTGAGCCATCGAACAACCAATTCGAAGGCGGGGGAGCGTTGGAGCAGTTCGGACATGCCCTCATCGGCCCACGCCAGGGCAGCCTCGACAGCGGTGCCCGGTGGGCGTTCGACTTCGGTCGGTACTTCGTCGATGCTGCGGGCGTGCAGCATCGCCAACGACTCGCCGAGCTGGAACGCGACTCGGGCTCCCAGCCCCTCGTTCGCGGCGCAGAGTTCGACGACACGTTTGGGGATCGTCATGCCATCGATCCGCTGGGTGATAAAAAACGGCCCGCCGAGGACAGAGGCGTTCTCGCTCCATGCGATGACCTCGGCAACGTGCATGCCTGCGTCATGCGCAAGGTTCAACCACTGCACTTCGTCGGCGATCGAGCGAAACGCTTCGCCCTCGTTCGGCAGTTGGGTGATGCAGAGTCCGCGGTCAGCACCGTCGATGGCGGCGTCGAAGAGCACATTGATCCGACGCGCACCCGCTGTCACGGGGGCGAGGTTTGCGATGCTGACGTCGGCTGACAACTCGTTGCCGAGATAGGCGGCAAGATTGTCGACGGTGATCGATGACATTCCTTCAGTCTGGCAAATAGCTCACCTCAGGTGTGTACCCGAGCCGCGCTGAGCCAACTGGGCTCTCTCAGACAGGAAGCAGTGGCGGCACCGGCAGACGGACGGCGTCGGCGATAACGCGGATCAGTTCGGCCTCGTCGGCCGTGGTCGTTGCGTCATGGGCGACGATCGCTGTCGCTGCGCTCACGAAGGTTCTGCGGCCCGCAAGATCGAGGCGTGACAATCGGTCGAGAGCTGCATCGACCTTTTCGACCGGCAGCGACTCGACCGCGGGGATCTCCCGAGGTGCAAGATTGCTCTCGATGAGCGCAGCGGTGAAAGCACCGGGAGCGTATTCGATGCCGGAACTGTTGAACCAGGCGATCGCAGCGAACACGGTGACCGCTTCTGCTTCGAGATCTGGCAACCGAAGATTGTGTTTCGATGATCCGGTTTCGTGCTGATCTTCGAGATGACGCAACATGACCCGGCGCAACATCCAGCGGAACAGGTCTTGTTTGGGGTGCGAGCTCTCGATTGTCACGATTGCTTCTCGCAGCGTTTCGCGGAGTTCCCGCGGAGTTTCTCGGATCGAGTGCAACGCAATGTCGATGGCCGGAAGCTGCAATGGCCGGTCGAGTCGGCTGATGACATCGCTTGCGGCGTCGAGATACGCGGCGTCGAGGCCCGTCGCTCTCGCTGCATACGACAGATCTTTCTGTCGCTGGTCGGGCTCGTCTGAGGCGAGCAGCCCGAGCACAGCGGCGATGGCCCCGCCTCGTGTGTGCAGATAGCTCTGCGTCTCTTCGGGAATCCGCGCGAGTAGCTGTCGGGCGTAGCCGATGTGGTCGTCGGTTGGGCCGCCAAGATGCGGTGGCTGGTAGGTCTGCTCGCCGGCTGCACGGGGCGCCGACGCGTCTGGTGGGGGAGTTGCATCGTGGGGTGCGGCGGGCGTAGGACCCGAGGACCCGCCCGCGGCCAGCAGTCCTCCGAAGAGGATCGAAGGGTCGATGGGCAGCGCCTTGTTGGCTGGCATGCCCGGAATATTTGCCTGGCCCGGAAGCATCCCGCCCGATTTTGTTCCCCATCCGGCGGCGTGGCCCGAATTGGGCGCATGAGCAGACGGCGCGATCTCAGGACTTGCTTCGTCAAACGTGCCATCCCAAGACGGCATCAATCGTTTGATGCGCGTTTTGAGTGGAGGATGCGAGGCAAAGGCACTTGTCAGCGGTGAGCTGAAGAAGAGGTGACCGGCCTCGACCGCGTGCGCCGATTGCACCTTGTTCTCGCCGCCCATGCCACCGATCTTGCTGAGAGCGTGACCGAGCCCGTCAGGGTTGCGGGTGAACTGGACCGCGGATGCATCGGCGAGAAGTTCGCGCTGGCGTGAGACCGATGCTTGGATCATGCGGGCGAACAACGTGCCGACCGAACCAATGACCAGCAGGCCGACACCTGCGGCCATCATTGCGAAGGCGACGCCGTTGTCGTCCTTGCTGCTGCGGCGGCGCGGCGCAAACAACATCGATTGGAGCAGGATGCGGCCAAGAACGGTGAGGATCGCAATGCCGAAGACCCAGCCGATGATGCGCGTCTTGAGCTTGGTGTCACCGTTGCGGATGTGCGCGAATTCGTGGGCGATGACACCTTGCAGTTCGTCGCGCGTCAGGTGTTGCAGCGCTCCGCGAGTTACGCCGATTGCCGCGTTGTCGGCGCTCCATCCGGCGGCGAAGGCGTTGATGCCTGGTTCGTTGTCGAGAACGAATACTGCTGGCACGGCCATGCCGGAAGCGATCGCGATCTCTTCGACAACATTGCTGAGCTGTTTCTCGGCGGGGTCGAGCGTGTTGAAGTCGATCGGGCGGCCACCCATCGAGGTGGCGACGTACGACCCGCCTCCACCGCGGATCTGTGATGTCTTCACGAGTGAAGCGCCGCCGACGCCGACGATCGTCAGGGGTGCAGCGATTGCGATTGCAGGCAGCGGGTTGAACTCTTTGGTGCTGTAGCCGAGGAGCACAGTGAGCAACAGCGCCACGAGCGCGATGATTGCGAGCACGCCGGCAGCGAACAGCAGCACAAGTTTGGCGGTGCCTTGTTTGGCCTCGTCTTGGTGGGTTTGAAAATCCATGGGTTGCACGTCGCTGGAGGGACGCGTATCGATTCAGCCCTGCGTTGCGGGGCCGTCGTCGAACGAAACCTCGATGTTGGCTCGCTTGTGGCTCTTCTCATCGTCGCCGAGATCGAGGTACGCGCTGTCTTTGAAGCCGAGAGCGTTGGCGAGCATGACCGGTGGGAAGGTCTGCTTGTAGGTCTGATAGGTGTTGACCTGATCGTTGTAGTTCTGGCGGGAGAACGCAATCTTGTTCTCGGTCGTCGTCAACTCTTCGGTGAGTTGGGCCATGCTCTGGTTGGCCTTGAGATCGGGGTAGGCCTCGGCGACAGCGAGCAGTCGCCCGAGCGCCCCACTCA
>JBDNHG010000333.1:0-3024 GCA_041688925.1 Acidimicrobiales bacterium
CCTCGATGATCGCCTCGGCGAGGTGTGGGCTGAGCGCGGCAAATGCTGCCTCGACGCGGGCCTTCTCGTCGGCCGACTCGACGCGCACGTCGACGATGATCGTCGCTGCAGCGGGCACGACGTTGTCGGTTGTTCCGGCGCTGGACACCGTTGGCGTGACCGTGGTGCCGATGTCGGGCCGGCCAAAGGTGGCAATGTCGATGACCTGATGCGACGCCTCGATCAGTGCGTTCACGCCGGCTTCGGGCTCAAGACCTGCGTGCGAAGCTCGACCCTTGATCGTGACATGGAATGTGCCGCAGCCTTTGCGGCCAATTTTGATCAGGCCGCCATCGGCAGCGCCCTCGAGGACGAGCACGGCACCGCAGGCCTTGGCTCGTTCTTCGATGAACTCTCGCGAGGCACGAGAGCCGACTTCTTCATCGCAGCTCATCAGAATCTCGACGCCAGATTTGTCGTCGACCGTGGCGATGCCATGCACCGCCTGCACGATTCCGCCGAGCATGTCGAACACGCCAGGCCCGGTGGCGTGACCGTTCTCGACCTTGAATGGTCGACGCTCGAGTGTGCCCAGCGGAAATACCGTGTCGTGGTGCCCCAAGATCAGCACTTTGGGTTCACCGCCTCCGGACCAATGCACGTGAGGACCAGCGTTGCTGTCGACCAACATGGCGGTGCCGCCCAGTCGGTTTTCGATGAGCGCTGCAACCGCCTTGGCCGAGGTGGTTAACGCTTCGATGTTGCGCGACGGTGATTCGATCTCGACGAGCGTCTTCAGATCGTCGAGCATTGCATCGACACTCAGGGCGCCGGTCATCTGCGTGGTCATGGGGCAATCGTAGAACGCCGCCGCCGAACAGGCGCATCGACGGGCGGCGAAATGCGCCCCGCGATAGCTGTCGCTCCGCCATGTGCGACGCGGGTAGCGATCGTTAGCCTCATTCTGAATGCGGATCGCCACATGGAACGTGAACTCGCTGCGGTCGCGTCGTGAACAAGTGCTGCGATGGCTCGACGAGCGTGACGTCGACGTCGCCCTGCTGCAAGAGACGAAGTGCATCGACGAGGCGTTCCCGTTCGACGAGCTGACCGAGCTCGGCTACGAGGCAGTACATCACGGCGTGAACCACTGGAACGGCGTTGCGATCGTGAGCCGGGTCGGGCTTGACGACGTAGTGCGGGGCTTCGGCTCGTCGATCGATTTCGATGAGCCCCGGCTGATTGCGGCAACGTGTGGTGGCGTCCGATGCTGGTCGGTCTATGTGCCCAATGGTCGATCGATAGACGATCCTCACTTCGGCTACAAGCTGAAGTGGCTCGATCAGTTGGCCTATGAACTGCACTCACTCGAGACAGCTGGCACCGACGCCGTCGTCGCCGGCGACTTCAACGTCGGCATGACCGACCTCGATTTCTACGACCCGAAACGATGGCGCAACAAGAAACACGCAACACCCGAAGAGCGAGCCGGCGTGCAGGGCATCATCGATCTCGGCTTCGTCGATCTGGCGCGTCAGCTCTATCCGTCCGACGCGATGTTCACGTGGTGGAACTATGTCGGTACCCAGTTCGCCAAGAACAAGGGTCTGCGTATCGACCTGGCGCTCGCTTCTGCGTCGATCGCATCACGGGTCGAAGACGTGTGGGTCGATCGCCACGCCCGCGACCCGCTCGTCCTTCACCCAGCGAAACCATCAGACCACGCCCCACTCGTCGTTGACATAGCTAGTCGTTGATATAGCTAGCCCCTTGGCACTTCGATCCAGGGGACCGTTTTGTCGACACGTGGTTCGCCCGGAAGCCCGAGTACCTGTTCGCCCAAGATGTTCTTCATGATCTCGCTGGTGCCGCCCTCGATCGTGTTGGCTCGTGCCCGCAAGAATGCGTAGCCGGCGCCGCTGCCGATCATGTCGCTGGAACCTGGTCGACGGAATGTGTAGTCGTAGTCGAGTTGACCAGCCATGCCTTGGAGGTCGATGGCTTTCTCCCAGATGTCCTGGTTGATAAACGCCATCATTGCTTTGCCGACCGACCCTTCGGGACCGGGGTTGCCAGTGCGGGCGAGTTGGGATGCACGCATGTTGGTCAGGCGCAGCACCTCGGCGCGGATCCAGAGTTGGGTGACTTCGTCGCGCTCGACAGGTGAGTCGGTGGCCGACTTCTTGTAGATGTCGACCAGGTGGCCGATCGCGCCGCTGCCACGACGGGGCCCGCCTCCGCCACCGCTGCCGCCAATGGCGGTGCGTTCGTTCATCAGCGTGGTCAGCGCAGCACGCCAGCCTTCGCCCTCGGCGCCGATGCGATGGGCGTCGGGCACACGAACATCGGTCATGTAGACCTCGTTGAACTCAGCTTCGCCGGTGATTTGGCGTAGCGGTCGCACGTCGACGCCGTCGGCCTTCATGTCGAGTGCGAAGTAGGTCATGCCGCGGTGCTTCGGCACATTTGGATCGGTGCGGGTGACCAACATGCCCCAGTCGGCGATGTGGGCCAGCGTGTTCCACACTTTTTGGCCGTTGACGATCCATTCGTCGCCGTCCTTGACAGCTTTTGTGCCCAGGCCTGCAAAGTCAGAACCCGCACCTGGTTCAGAGAACAGCTGGCACCAGCGCTCTTCACCGGTGAACATTGGACGGAGGAATCGCGTCTTTACGTCATCGCTGCCATGGTTGACGATGGTTGGTCCAGCGAGATACATGAAGAACTGTGCCGGGTCGGCCGATGGTGCACCGGCGTCGGACAGTCGCATGTTCACATGCTTCTGCAATTGTGGCGCAGTGGCGAGGCCGCCATGGCCTTTGGGATTGTGGACCCACGCAAGGCCAGCATCGAACTGATAGCCGCGGAAGACTTGATAGTCCTCCGTCTTGGGGTCGTGGCTTGCGAGGAGGGCGTCGATGGAGGCATCGACGGTCTGGAGATCTGCGTCGCTCATGGGCATGAGGTTAACGAACCGGCGACCCAACGTGTTTAGCGAATGCGTGGAACCGCTCGCGCGGAACCAGGAGAGCGCTGGCGGAGCCA
>JBDNHG010000334.1:0-5259 GCA_041688925.1 Acidimicrobiales bacterium
CCCTCATCGAGAACCAACGACACCGCGTCACGCCGGAACTCCGCCGGGTACCTCGACGGGCGACCCCGCCCCTTCTTAGCTTGCATAGACATAGACATCTCCTATTCGAAATGTCCGCCCAACAGGGGGATGCTCAAACCCCGGTGCCTTCGGTGGTGGCGACAATTGCGACCGGCATCGACGATGTCGAGCAAGACCGCAATGGGCCCTTCCTGACGTCCGAACCCACCCTGAAAATGCGTGACGACACGCTCGTTGGCCTCCGTTACAACGTGTGCATCCCCGCTGGGGCCAACATCACCGATGCGTGGATCCGCGTTACTGCGAGCGACGACGATTCGGCGACCTCGACGGCGCTCATTCGGATAGAACGCGTGCCGGATTCGGAATCGTTCGCAACGAACCCATCGATCATTGGCAGATTTGCCAGCACTGCCGAGGCGTCATGGTCAATGCCGACCTTTGTCAGTGGAGAGACCTATGACTCGTCTGACATCAGCTCGGTGATCAGCGAAGTGATCAACCTGTCGGGTTGGTCAGGGTGCGGGCACATTCTGCTCGTCATCGAGAACGCGGCTGATCGCGAGATCGTGGCCTTTGACGGATCGGCCGCCGACGCGCCTGTTCTGAATATCAACTACGACACCTGATCAGGCCTCGGCTCCTTCGTCAAACCCGCCGGTGTGTAGCGTGGAGCAATGGCTCTTCAGAAGTTAGAGAACGCTGATGCGTTCGTTGTGCGAGACCTCGACATCGAGGCGCCGGCGATCGGCATCGTCCGATCTGCCCCCAAGATCCTCCAGGGCGGAGCGAAGGAACTCGCACGCAGCCAGACCTACCAGTTGGCGATTCTCGAGATGCAGTATCAAGGCGCATCGTGTGGCGTGAACGCTACCCCCGACGGGCGCGATGAAATGATGACGGCCTTTTGCGCCGAGCTGCTGCCGGTAGTCGAGAGCGGATCACTCATGCTTGACGCCGCCAAAGGCGTGACCACCGAGCAGCTTGCATCGCTTGCCGCCGTCGATGCTCGCAGCGATGTCCGTCTTGCCGACATCAACGGGATCTCGAACGCAGCCCACCTCACCGGGCTCGGAGCTGTTGCTGCTGCAGCGGCCGTCCGTTCGCTCGACGGCGCGAAGGTTGCCATCGAGAACTTCGACGAGACCGGCCTGTCCATCGCACGCGCTGCCGCGGCCGCTGGCGCGAAGATAGTCGCCATATCGACAAGCGCCGGCACCGCCCTTTCATCTGATGGCTTTGACATCGACGCTCTCGCCGCTGCACTAGCGAGCGATGGCCCTGGCCTCGTCGCTGCACTTGGTGACGAGGAGTTGCCGTTCTGGCGAGTGCTCGGCGCCGACGCCGACGTGCTGTTCATCGGCTCTAAGGCAGGATTCGTCGACCACAAGAACGGCGAGAACATCAAGGCATCGATGCTCGTGCCGACCGGGCCGATTCCGTACACGACCAAAGGCGCGCTCACGCTCGAGCGGCGCGGCGTCACCGTCCTACCCGACTTCGTTACGACCGCGGGCGGCCTGTTGGCTGGCTTCCCCGATAGCAATGACCAGGCTGCACTCGAAACCTCGGTCGGGGCCAAGCTCACTGCACTGACCGAATCGGTCATGGGCAAAGACGCAAGCCCGATCCTCGAGGCCTGTTTCGCAGCCGAAGCGTTTCTCAAGACCTGGCGTGACGAGTTGCCATTCGGTCGCCCGTTCGCCTGAGCAGTTGCAGTACTACGCCGGTGAGACTCGAATCGCCCGGCACCAGCAGGTTTGCGCTTTCCATGATTTCTGGCCTAGTTCGAAAAATCATGGTCTGTTTCGACAGAGTTGCCCCTAACATAGTCCCCCGCTGGGGCTGTAGCTCAGTTGGCTAGAGCACCTGCTTTGCAAGCAGGGGGTCGAGGGTTCGATTCCCTCCAGCTCCACTAAGAAGAACCGGTGCGGCTGCACCGGTTCTTCTTTACTTTTTGCTGCGATGTGTTCGGCGATTGCACCGTGTCAGAAGCAAAGTTGCACCGGCTTGTCGCACCACTGCCTTACGTTGGAAGCCCTAGCCGGTGATCGAAAGGGCGGCGCATGGGCACAATCCGTCGATACGCAAATGGATTCCGGGTGCAGATCTATGGTGGCCTGCATCCTGAGACGGGCAAAGAGATCCGACCATCTCGTTACGTCGTCGCACTCGACAATAGCGCTGGCCGCAAGAAGGCCGAAGCAGCACTCGCTCAGCTGATCGTCGACCAGGCGCACCAACCAATTGCACCCAAGGCGCAGTTGGGAACCGTCGCCGACCTGTTCGACCGCTGGCTCGCGTCGCAAGCACATCGACTCTCGCCGAAGACACTGGCTGAATACCGCCGAGCGGCTCGCCTGAAGATCCTGCCGCACCTCGGTGATATGCGACTAAACGACGTTCGCGTTTCTGATCTGGATCGTCTGTACGTCACGCTGCTCGTGTCAGGTGGAGAAGACGGCCGAGCGCTAGCCCCGAACAGCGTGAGGCGCGTTCATATCGCGGTCTCGGGTGCATTTGCAGCTGCTGTGAAATGGGGTGAGCTTGAGAAGAACCCGGCACGATTCGCCTCGCCCCCGTCTCCGCAGTCCTCTCCCATCGAGCCACCAAGCATCGAGCAGATCTCCGCAACACTCGCCCACCTCGATCAAGCCGACGGACCCCTCTGGCGACCTGCCCTGTTCAGGCTCGCCGCAACAACGGGTGCCAGGCGGTCTCAACTGCTCGGTGTGCGTGCCGCCGACATCGATCTTGACAATGCCACCCTTCGCTTCACCCGGTCCGTGACCCGCACCGCTGGCCAGACCATCGTCCGAGAGCGAACCAAATCCGGCAAGTCATATTTCGTTTCAGTCGACGCCGGAACCGTCGCCGCCATCAGGGCGCAGCAGGCTGATCAACGTGCTGCAGCTCGCGGCGCTGGCGTCACAATGAACCCGAATCCATTCCTCTTCGACGACCGCAAATCGCTCACCGGTGCAGCACCGATGTCACCAACGCTGTGAAGTCCTGGTGGAGTCGCCTGTCGAACGACGTGCCATCGATGGCCGGTGTTCGCCTCCACGATTATGCCGATACGCGCGTTATGCCGACCTGGGCGCGAAGTCGCTGCTTTGGTGGGGTGGTGGGTTTGATGTTGTCGGCATAATCAGAGGCTTTCGAGGAAGGTGATCAGGGTGTCGGGGGGTTGGTATCGGCCTTGTTTTGTGGTTGTGGGGCGGACGCTGTCGATCGCGTTCTGTTTTTGTGTCATGTCGGCGTGTAGGTAGATGTTGGTGGTGGCGATCTGCTCGTGACCGAGCCAGAGGGCGATCACGGTGATGTCGTTGCCGGCCAGCAGGAGACGCATCGCTGCGGTGTGTCGCAGCGTGTGCATGCTCACCCGTTTGGCCTTGATCGTCGGGCAGGTGTGCCCGGCACGGGTCACGGTTCGGGAGAGGCGGCGTTCGATGGCGTCGCGGCTGGGGTGTTTGCCGGTGGTGGTGGGGAACAGCGGGTCGTTGAGAGCGCCGGCGCGTTCGGTCAGCCAGGTTTTGAGGATGGCTTTGGTTGTGGGCACGAGCGGTGTTCGCCGTTCTTTGCGTCCTTTGCCGATGGTGTGCACGTTGGCACCAGCGGTGAGGGTGACGTCTTGGCAGGTGAGGCTGGCGAGTTCGGAGATCCGTAGACCGGTCTGGATAGTGATTGCGAACATGGCGTGGTCTCGTCGGCCGGTCCAGGTGCGTTGGTCGCATGCTTGGAGGAGCGCATCGACCTCGGTTTCGGTGAGATAGGTGAGGAGGTTGCGTTCGGTCCGTTTGGTCGGGATTGCGAGCACTCGTTGGATCGACCCGGCGTGGTCGGGATGGTGTAGGGCGAGGTAGGCGAACAGCGAGTGGATGGCCGCGAGTCGGTTGTTACGTGTGACAGGCGCGTTGTGCCGATGGGTCTCGAGGTGGTCTAAGAAGGCGGCGATGAGTGGCGCGTCGAGATCGGCGATGTCAAGGTCGCTGGGTGTCTTAGCGGTTCGTTGGGAGGCGAAACCGAGAAGAAGTCGGAACGTGATTTTGTAGGTGGCGATGGTGTTGGGGCTGGCAGCGCGTTGGCCGATCAGCCGGTCCGTGAAGTAGGCCTGCAGTCCCGGGGCGAGAGCGGTCATTGCTGGGTCCCGAATCGCGAGTTGAGCCGTTCGGCGGCCATGGCCATGAGTTCGGGAGATGCCGACAAATACCAGTACGTGTCGGCGGGCGCTATGTGGCCCAGGTAGGTCGACAGGGTGGCGATGTGTGCATCGACGCTCACCCCCGATCGCTGCCAGTCGATCAGAGTGCGGACCGCGAAGCTGTGTCTCAGCTGGTGTGCGGTGGGCCGTAGCGTCGCGTCGCTCAGGCCCATGTCGGCGGTGATCTGTCGTAGGGTCTTGGCGATGGCGCTGCGGTTGAGCCGTGTGCCGACACTGGACACGAAGAACGCGGCCGATCGGGCTGTTGGGCAGAGCCGGTCGCGTTCTGTCGCGTAGACGCGCAACGCGGCGGTGGTCGTTTCGTGCAACGGCACTAGGCGTGTCCGGTCGAACTTGGCGTCGCGGATGGTGATGACGCCGGTTTGGAAGTCGATGTCGTCGCGATCAAGGCCGGCGGCTTCGCCGACGCGCATGCCTGAGACGGCGAGCAGCCCAAACAGCGTCTCATAGGTGGCCGCCCGTAGCGGCGAAGGGAGTGTCCGGGCGCCATCGAGGAGCCCGCGGATGTCACGCTGAGACCAGAGGTAGGGAGCCGGACGGTGTCGTCGGCTGGGGAACACACCCGCCGGTGGCACCTCGGTGGCTGGCTCGATCGTCTGGAGGTAGCGGGCGAACCCGCGGGCCACCGCCAGACGTGCAGCCCAATGATTCGGGCTGGCCTGAGCTGGGAGTCGGGCCCAAGAGATCGCCAGGTCGCTGGTGAGAGTGGGTGAGCCGGCCGCCTCCAGGTAGGCGACCAGCTTCGGTAGGAGGTGACCGGCCCGCTCCAGTTTGTAGCCCAGAGCGCGACGCAACCGCAGGTAGTCCTGGACGTGACCAGACAGGGTGCTCATCGTGACCCACCTTCGGGCCAGGGCTGGGCCAACAAGCGGAGCTGGTCCAGATCCACCCGGGCGTAGACCACGGTGGACTGCAGGCTGCGGTGGCGCAGCACCTGAGCGATCTGGGTCAGCGGGACCTGCGCCGCGACCATCTCACAGGCCACGGTGTGGCGCAGACGGTGCGAACCCACC
>JBDNHG010000335.1:0-1813 GCA_041688925.1 Acidimicrobiales bacterium
CGGTGCTCTAGCCAGTTGAGCCACGGCCCTTCAACTTGACACATCACACTATCTCTATTGCAGCCATTCGCCACGTCGCTTTCTTGGGCCGCGAGAATGGGTCACTAGTGCCACCATTGCTGGCCCCACGACCGGTCTTCGACTGCCGCTGGAGCGGCGCCGTGGTCAGCTCGCGCTGCGATGCGATTCGATATTGATGACTTCGGCGATGGTTTCGTCGTCGTTCGGCGCCTTGTCAGGGGTCGCTCGAGTCGATGGACGCAATGCAACCAAGCCGTCGCGGAGCCGAGCGCGGGCCCGATGGAGCCGCACCTTGGCGGCTGCCTCGCTGATCTCGAGTTCCGCGGCGATTTCGCGATGGCTCATGCCGTGGACGTCGCGGAGCACGACGACATTGCGCAGTCGTTCGGGAAGGTTGTCGAGCGCTCGCCGCAGCCGTTGCCCAACAGCGCCGTTCTGCAATACGAACTCAGGATCGTTGGCTTCACGATGGTCAGCAAGATCGATCACCGCATCGATGTCGTCGTGACGTGAATCGCGTTGGCGGCGACCCATGAATGTCGACGCGCTGTTCGCCGTGATGCGATGCAGCCATGTCGAGAATCGGGCGTCGCCACGAAACTTGCGAAGACCGCGGAACGCTCGCACGTACGTGTCTTGCACGACATCGTCTGCGTCGTGTTCGTTGCCCGTCAGGCGAAGCGCCAAACCGTGCACTCGTTGATAGGTAGCTTTGACGAGTTCATCGAATGCAGCGCGGTCGCCTTGTTTCGCCTTGGCGATCAGCTCACGAAGATCCTCTTCCACACAGCGAACTCTACAGCGCAACATGCAAGCGTGTTGTTTCCCGATGGCCGGGCTGGGGCAGCCGATGCGTGCAATTCGGTTCAGGAGCGCAGCGAACGTGTCGCCACATGCTCCGGCAGGTCTGCCGTTCAGGGCATTAGCTCGTTACCAAACGAACCACCCACGTATGTAGCGCCGGACAGATTCGAACTGTCGACCTCTCGATTATGAGTCGAGCGCTCTCACCAACTGAGCTACGGCGCCCCGGAAGAGATGAGCGCCCAGCCAAACCACGAGGGCATTGCTGGGCGCATCGAAACCGGATGGAGCTCCCTAAGAGAATTGAACTCTTGACCTCTTCCTTACCATGGAAGCGCTCTACCGACTGAGCTAAGGGAGCAAGCGCACAAGGATGCCATGATATGACGTCGTGCCCAACCCTTTTTCTGAGATCCTGGTCGACATATTTTCGATTCGATTCACATCACCTATAACCGAGCTGCCATGACTACATCAAAACCGCCAAAGAACACGCAAACGCGAGTGCGCGACGCCGTGGCTGGCGATGCCCCGGCACTGATGCGCATCTACAACCGCGAGGTGCTCGAGACCACCGCAACGCTCGATGCCGAACCCCGCACGATCGAGCAGCAGACGCAGTGGCAGGCCGAACGAAGCGGGGGCCATGCAGTCGTCGTGATCGAGGTCGATGGCACCGTCGCCGGCTTCGCCTCACTGTCGCCGTTCAAGCCGCGCGCTGCCTACCGGCCGACCGTCGAGAACTCGGTGTACGTCGATCGCTTGCACCAACGGAGCGGTCTCGGCCGTGTGTTGATGATCGAGATCATCGAACGGGCACGGCTCTTCGGGTTTCATTCGCTCATCGCCCGCATCGCCGAGGGCAACCCCGCCTCGATCGCCCTGCACGAGGCATTCGGCTACCAGGTCATCGGCGTCGAACGCGAAGTGGGCCGCAAGTTCGGCCGCTGGCTCGACGTCACCGAGATGCAACTCATGCTCTGATACC
>JBDNHG010000336.1:0-3737 GCA_041688925.1 Acidimicrobiales bacterium
ATGTGGACAAGCGGGGCCTCTGGTCATGAAGGACCCGCTGTTCGACGACAGCGACGGCACTACCCCGATCGACGATGATGAGGCCCGAGGGCTTCGACTCAGCTGGGTGAGAACCCGGGGCGATCTGAACAACGCCGAGGCAGCGAACATCCGATGCGATGCTGAAGCAGGCATCGCTACTGTTCGGCGAAGAGCGGAGCGCAAACGACCGCCCGTCGTTCTCGTGGTCACTCGGTGGGCGTCGAGAGATGCGCTGAGCAGATCGCATCGTCCTATCGGGAATCAAACAGCGGCAAAATGCCGTGGTTTGATACCCTGGACGGCATGACCGAGGTCGATGTCGCTCCAAGCGAGCTCGCCGATTGGCTGATTGGCAGAGGACGACACTTCATCTCGACGTCCGAAGTCGCAGCGCTCTACGGTCTCGATCCAGAGTCGGTGCCATCGAGCCTTGAGCGGTCGCGCGAGGCCGGCAAGTTGCTCTCGGTGACGAAGGGAGGCTGGGTCCCCGTGCCTGCCGAGTACCGCAGTGCCGGCGCGCCACCGCCAAGTCACTTCATCGATCAACTCATGGGCTACCTCGGACACCACTACTACGTGGGCTTCCTGTCGGCCGCAGCGATTCACGGCGCCTCGCATCAGTCGCCGATGGTCTTCCAGGTCGTCACCGCAGCCAAGCTCCGGAACCGCAAGGTGGGCCGGGCACGGCTGCAGTTCGTTCAACGGTCCGCAGTTTCTGAGCGGCCAACACAGCCGCACAACGTGCCAACCGGCCGGATCAAGGTCGCAACACCCGAGGTTGTCGTGTTCGATCTCGTCGAGGCGCCGCACGATGGTGGCGGGCTTTCCAACGTCGCAACCGTTGTCGGCGAACTCCTCGCCGACGGGAAACTCGCCCCAGAGCTGCTTCGCTCGGCTGGCCAACTCTACCCGGCCGCGGTGTGCCAACGCGCGGGCCACCTGATCGACGTGATGGCCGACGAAGTCGGCGTCGAGTTCGACTCCGACCCACTCCACGACCTTTTGACAGGTGTGCGGTATCGAGATTTGGCGCCCGGCCGTGGCGACGGCGCCGCCGATGAACGTTGGCACGTAGTTGTCAACACCGACATCGAGCACGATCTGTGATCCCGGACGACAATGTCGTACCGGCATGAGAAGGTCGGTCGGTGGCCGCGACGACAGATCACTTCTCGAGTCAGTTCAAGATTGCCGCAGAGCGCCTTGCGGCATCGGAGCCGAACCTGTGGGACGGGATCCGAGAAACGCTGGTATACCTCTGGGAGTTCCGCCGCCAGGCGCTCGCACCCGATGTGCGGTGGGGGATTGCCCAGTCGACATACGGCCCGCATTGCGGTGAAGTCCGTTGGCCCGACCCCGAGATCCAGGCAAAGTACCCAGCCGATGCTTGGCGGGGCCTGTTCGTCGCCCACCCCGATGGCGCCTGGTACGTGTCCACGATTCTCGGCAACAAGGCTGGTGCCGGCAACGCGTGGTACGACGATGCGGGCGCGCAGTCCGATGAGTTGGTGGCGGCAGCGGTTGACCGGCTCGGACTGCGACCCTTTCCAACCTCGTAAAGCTATAGCTATACTTTGGCGTCGAGGAGACCATGATGAGTGCCACTGACTTTCACACATTCGATGAACTGCCAGGCAGCAACGACCCGGCCGTCGCTGCTGACTTCCGAGGGCGCATCCTCGCCCGCCACCTGCTCGCAACGTTGCGCGCGACGAGCGGCAAGTCCCTCAGCGAACTCGCACAGGTTCGTCAAGGCTCGAAAGGCGCAATCCACCAACTCGAGAATCGGCCGCTCGCCAAAGTCAGCATCGGCTCGCTTCTCGGCTACCTGCAAGCCCTCGGCTACGACGTAGACGAGGAGTGGATCGCGCAAAGCCTCGTCCGGGCGCTGCCCGCGGCGGCCAGTCGAATTTGAGTGTGGCCAGAGTAGAACACCTTGGCCGACGTTTCTTGGGCGCCTGATCGATCTGCTTCCGCTTTGGTGTCGTAGTTCTTGTCCGTCGCCGACGGTCCGGCGCCACTTGGTGGCTGGGAGCCGTTCCAGCCTGCGGTCGAGCGGCGTCGGCCGTATCGCCCGTGGCCTCGTCAGACCGTCACGATCTTGGCGCTGGCATTCAGCGCGGTGATGAGGTGGGTGAGATCGTTGGGATCTGATGTCAAGAGTGCGACGTCGTCGTTGCGGGCCATGCCGGCAGCAGCAATCGCAACCGAGGCGTCGATGACGTCGGCGGTGGCGGTCTGCCCACAGAGCAGGCCGGCCGCCCGGGCGTTGGGTCCGTCGAGCGCGATCTCGTGACAGTGGTTGAGGGCGCGCGCCAGCAATACTTGGCGGGCGCCATCTCGCCACGCCTGAGCAATTACGCCCGCGGGAACGACGACGGTTGCAGCTTCATCGCTGGCGACTCGAAGCAGTGCCCATGTCGACCGGTCGTTTCGATCGAGAGCGATGAGCGCTCCGGTGTCGAGTACGAGCGTCGTCACTGCAAGAGGCGTTGTTGCGAGAGGCGCTGTTGCGCCGCCGCCAATTCGTCCGGGGTGAACTCACCGTGGAGGACCTCCCAGTCGGCGACGACGTCGGCGAGGCCTCGGGTGGCGAGTCGCCGCCGGGCCGCATCTGCGAGCCAAGCAGACGTGTTGAGGGCGTCTTCGTCGGCGGCGTTGCGGACCGCCGCGGCGAGTTCGGCATCGAGTGAAACAGTCAGGCGTTCGACGGACATGGGATGAATCATATTATTTCATACTTTCCGTTGCGGGTTCGTGGAGGGTTGCTCCGTCACCTAGGTCGCACATGTCGTCATCCTCGCCGCCGGCCTGTGACATTCTCCGCCTAGTACCAGGGGAGCGGCATCTCTATCGACGGTTGAAGCCGCCAACGATGGCGACGAAGACGCCGAGGCCTTCTTCGCCGAGCTCGACGGTTGCGTGTCACGTCCCCCGCAGTTGGTGGTCGAGGTCGACGAGCAGCAGTGGTTCGAGGCCGGCGGTGTGCATGCGGTCGCAGATCGCGGATGGCAAATCGACGAAGGCTATGGTGCCGGCTTCGAGGGCTCGCAGGTCTGCCAGTGCCAGCCCCACCGCCGCAGCGAAGCCGGCGGTGTCGTGGCCGCTTTGGCCCCGCAGCGCGATGGTGATAGCGGCGGAGACTGCGTGTTCGGCGCCGTCGGCGGCGAGCCGGATGGCGATTCGTTCGGTCAGCGTGCTCACATTGGTGCTGTATGCACGTCGCGTGACACCGCCGCTGGTTGCGGCACTGGTTTCGCCGGTCGTGGGTTCAGGCATATCGACGATGTGCACCATCAACATGCCTCAACCCACGACAGACGTCCCAGCACGGCGTATGTCGAGTCGGTGGCCCGCAGCTCGCTGAGCCGTTTGCGAACCCGTCGGTCGATCTGGCGCACATTGGCCGGCGACAGCTTGAACATCTCGCCGACGGTATTGGCCGGAGCTCGATCACCGAGTGCTTTTTGCACCTGGTATTCGAGGTGTACCTTGGCGTCTCGTTCGCTCGCGATGTCGTCGAGAGCGATGAGCAGCTGCTTGACCTCGTCGTGGGTGCCGGCGAGATCTACCAGGTCGGGTGTGACCATCACCGCGTCGACCGCGGGTGGGCTGTGGGCTTGGCTGTCCCACTCGACGGCGGGATGACCGAGCCAGCTCACGACCTCGGCCCGGATCGCCCGTTCGGCCCAGGTCCACGGGAGTGCCCCGGTTGG
>JBDNHG010000337.1:0-2805 GCA_041688925.1 Acidimicrobiales bacterium
CCGTTGGTGATGAACGTCTTGGTGCCGTTGATGCGCCAGCCATCGCCATCTTTCACGGCCTTGGTGCGAATGCGGGCCACGTCGGAACCAGCGTCGGGTTCACTGACGCCAATCGAGAGGATGAACTCGCCAGCGAGCATTCCGGGGACATATTTTGCAAGCTGCTCGGGTGTCCCCGAATTGACCAGGTGCGGGCCGGCCATGTCGGTGTGCACAAGGGCGGTCACCTCGAAGCCGGCGTAGGTTGAGCTGCCGAGCGCCTCGCTGAACGTCGCCGACGCCAGATACCCCATGCCGAGGCCGCCGTGTTCTTCGGGCACACGCAAGCTGAACATGCCCAGCGAGCCCATCTTCTTCAAGATGTCACGGGGCACCTTGCCGTCTTCTTCCCATTGCTCGCCATGGGGCTTGACCTCGTTGGACACAAAGTCGACCACCTGGTCGTAGATGGCCTGAAGCTCGTCTGTCATGTATGCATTGCGATTGGTCATTGGGGGATCTCCTGCGAGTCTTGGTCGTCGGACGGATTTGGGACGAAGGTGATCAACACCTCGCCGGTTGCGATCTGGTCACCGGGCGCAACGCGCACTTCGGCGATTGTGGCCGTGCCGGAGGAACGAAGCGAGTGCAACATCTTCATCGCTTCGATGACGACGAGCACCTGATCACCGACAACCTCGTCGCCAGGCGACACGGGGACATCGCTGACAACCGCAGGGAACGGCGCAACAATGGCATCACCGCTGCCTTTGCGATCTGCGGTCTTGGGTGCCCAGCGTTCGATGCGGCTCGGGACCGAGTAGCTATAGGTGTAGCCGCGATGATTCACGGCGACTCGGCGCTTCGCCGTATCGGTCACCGTCGGCGACAGTGTTGTGCCCACAAGGTCATAGTCAGTGAGGGTTACCTCGTGCAGTTCGCCATCGGCCGAAACCAGCCCGAGGTTGCGCTTCATGTGATGTGGCGTAAGCGAGAACGAAGATCCGAGCCAAGGACTCGAGCCGCTGCTTTGGCGATCGAGTGCGTGCGCCCAGGCAATGGCAGCGGACGCCAGCGCCGTCGTGGCATCGGTCTCGGTCGGAATCGCAATCGGGTTCTCGTCGAGGAACCGGGTCGTGACGCGGCCATCGATCACGGGTTGCTGATCGAGTAGCCATCGGTGAAATCCTGCGGTCGTTGCGACCCCGTCGATGATCAGCTGATCGAGGGCCCGACGCATCTTGGTGAGTGCTTCCTCACGAGTGGCTCCATGGACGATCAGCTTGGCGATCATCGAGTCATAGTGAGGCGAGATCTCGCTGCCTGCCTCGATGGCGGCATCCCATCGCACGTCGCTGGGCACAACAAGCTGATGCACAGAACCAATCTGGGGAGCGAACCCGTTCGTGGTGTCTTCGGCCACGATGCGAGCCTCGATCGCGTGGCCCGTGAACCGCAGCTGTGCGGCGTCGAGCGGCAGCCGTTCGCCGTTGGCAACCCGAATCATGAGCTCGACGAGATCGACCCCGGTGATCATTTCTGTGACCGGGTGTTCGACCTGCAGACGCGTGTTGACTTCGAGAAAGAAGTATTCGCCGGTTTCGTCGTCGACGATGAACTCGACGGTGCCAGCAGAGTCGTATCCCATTGCCTTGGCCAGGCTCTTGGCCGACTCGCGGATTGCCCGCCGAGTCTCGGGGTCCAGGTTGGGCGCTGGCGCCTCTTCGAGCAGCTTCTGATAACGCCGTTGCACCGAACATTCACGAGTGCCCAACTCGGCCACTGCGCCGTGTTTGTCACCGACGATCTGCACCTCGATATGGCGTGGACGTTGCACGTAACGTTCGACGATCACGCTGCCATCGCCAAACGCGTGCTGCGCTTCGGCAGAGGCTTCGCTGAGTGCAGACGCAAAACCATCGGCGGTCTCGGCGATACGAATGCCTTTGCCGCCGCCTCCGGCCGATGCCTTGACCAGAATCGGGTAGCCGATCTGGGCTGCGGCTTGGGCCAGCTCACTGGGTGTCTGCGAACCCGACCAGCCGGGAATCGTGGGCACTCCGGCCTTTTCGGCGATTGCACGGGCCTCGATCTTTGATCCCATCGAGGCAATCGCCCCCGGGTTCGGCCCGATCCAGATGAGCCCCTGATCGATGCATGTTTGGGCAAAGACAGCGTTTTCGGCCAAGAAGCCGTAGCCGGGATGCACGGCAGTTGCGCCGCTCGACAGTGCCGCGGAAAGCATGCGTTCGATTGACAGGTACGAATCGGCCAGACTCGCTGGGCCAACGGCAACCGCCGTTGTTGCCTCAGATACGTAGGGTGCGTCAGCATCGGGTTCGGCGAAGACGGCGACCGTCTCGTGGCCCAGCCGGTGCGCGGTGCGAATGATGCGGCGTGCAATCTCGCCGCGATTGGCAATCAGAATGCGCATGACAGCTCCTGCTGAATTGTCCTGGCGCCTGGCGCCTGGACAATTGGTTTCGTTGAAGTCATCGAGATCACATCCGGTAGACCAGGCCGGGGCCTGGTTCTGGTTTGTCGTGGCGGGCAGCAATGGCGAGCGATAGACCAAGCGCGTTGCGGGTGTCGACCGGGTCGATCAGGCCATCGTCCCAGAGCCGGCTCGTCGCGTAATAGGGATCGCTCTGTGTTTCATATTGGTCGCGGATGGTGGCCCGGATCTCTGCGAGCTGTTCTTCGGTCGTCTCGGCGCCTTTCATACCGCCGACCCTGATGTCGACCAGCACGGTTTCGGCGGTATCGGCGGCCATCGTGGCTATGCGCGAGTTCGGCCAGGCGAAGAGGAAGCGAGGGTTGAAGCCG
>JBDNHG010000338.1:0-3231 GCA_041688925.1 Acidimicrobiales bacterium
CGCCACAGCCTCATAGCCAACCTCGGCAATGCGATCGATTACGACGGCGGCGGCCACCTGGTCGAATGGAATCAACGTCTCGCCGCGGGCATTGATGCGCTCGGGAACCGTGAAACGATCCTTGCGTTCGATCAACGGCGTTGGCAATACGATGTTCAGGTCATATTGCTCAAAGCGACCCTCGGTGCGGGTTTCGATGACATCGCGAAACCCTTCGGTGGTGACCAGCGCCGTCTTGGCGCCTCGGCGTTCGACCAACGCATTGGTGGCCAACGTGGTGCCGTGAATGATCTGGTCGACCTGCGCCAGATCGATGCCGTGTTCCTGGGCGATCAGCGAGATGCCGTCGAGGATGCCGGTCTCGGGGCCATCTTCGTAGGTCGTGAGCACCTTGGCCGATTCGAGGGTGCCGTCGGGCATCTGGATGACGACGTCGGTGAACGTGCCGCCGACATCGGCGCCGATGCGATACCCCTTGGACTGTGTCTCGTTCGTGAGCGGTGGTGTCATCACAGGTCCTCGATCTTGGGAAAGTCGGACGGGGGCATGATGTCGACGGTCGCCGAGCGCTGCTGAGCGAGCATGCCGCCGTCGACCTTGATGATGTCGCCAGTGATATAGGCAGCGTCGTCGGAGGCAAGGAACAATGCTGCGCCCGTCATGTCGATTGGTTCGCCGATACGGCCGAGCGGTACGTTCTCGCCGCGGAGTTTGTGATCTGCGAGGTCGAGGCCGCTGCTGTCGATCGAGCCGGGCATCAGTGCGTTGACCCGAATGTTGTACGGCCCGAGATCGAGCGCCATGGCCCGTGTCAGTGCCTCGATACCGCCCTTGGTTGCGTCATAGGCAGTGAATGCCCGATGGGCTCGTGTGGCTCCGCCCGAGCTCATGTTGATGATTGCCCCACCACCTTGTTTGGCCATGATGCGGGCTACGGGGTGCGACACGATGAAGTGGCCGGTCAGGTTCACGTCGATGATCTTGCGCCACTACGCCTCGTCGGCATCGAAGAAATGCGGCATTGGGCTGACGAGACCTGCGTTGTTCACGAGCACATCGATGCGGCCGTGTTCTGCCATGACCGCGTCGATCATGGCCCCGATGGCGCTGCTGTCTGAGACGTCGGCGATGTGACCGCTTGCGGTGCCTCCAGCGGTGGTGATTGCTTCGACGACCTCGCCGACGGCGGTGGTATTCAGGTCGTTGACGACGACGCGTGATCCTTGGCTGGCGAATCGTTCGGAAATCGCTCGGCCGATGCCACCAGCGCCTCCGGTGACGAGGACGACCTTGTTATTGAGTGACTCGTGCATTTGGGGCCTCCTTCTCAGATGGTGGCGATGAGCCGGGTTATTTTGACGGTTGCTGCTTCGTCGCGTCGGGAGTGGGTCCAACCCTTGCGGCGAGTTTCCCGACACCCCCGGCGGCTACTAGTTGATCTGGCGATCCCTGCCTTCCCAGAACGGGGCGCGAAGTTCGCGCTTGAGTACTTTGCCCGGTCCAGACTTTGGCAGCGGTTCGGGCTGGAACGAGACCGACTTCGGCACCTTGTAGCCGCCGATCTGGGTGCGGCAGTGCGTTATTACCAAGGCCTCGTCAAGGGTGGCCCCATCTCGAAGCACGACTACAGCGTGCACCGCCTCGCCCCACGCGGTGTCGGGGATGCCGAACACCGTTGCTTCGAGCACCGCCGGATGGGTGTAGATGGCGTCCTCGACCTCGGTGCAATACACGTTTTCGCCGCCCGACACGATCATGTCCTTGCTGCGGTCGACCAGGTAGAGATAGCCATCGGTGTCGAGGAACCCGACGTCGCCGGTCGAGTACCAGCCGTCGGCGTCGAGAGCGGCAGCGGTCTGGTCAGGCTTGTTCCAGTAGCCGATCATCACGTTTGGCCCCTGCACCGTGACCTCGCCGACCTCGCCTTGCGGAAGTGGTTGGCGATTCGAGTCGCGAATCTCGAGGTTGATGCCCGGTGGAACGGTGCCACAACTCTTTGCCCGTTGCGGGTCGGCGAGATAGCGATCTTCGTGGCGGAAGATGGTGGCAAGGGGCGACAGTTCGGTGGCGCCGTACAGATGGATCAGTTCGCATTTGAACAGTTCGAAGCTGCGCTTGAGAACCTCGAGTGCAACGGGTGACGCGCCGTGCGAGATCCAACGCAGGCTCGACACATCGCGTGGGTTGGTGGCCTGGGCCTCGATCAGAGCAGCAAGCATCGAGGGCACGGCGATGGCCCCCGTGATGTGCTCGTTCTCGATCAGGTCGAGTGTCACGTCAGGTACGAACGCAGGCTGGATGACATTGGCGGCGCCGACCCACATGACAGCGAGCAGGCTGTACACCCCCGCGGCGTGGAACATCGGTGCCATCGTCAGATAGCGATCATCTTCGAGCAGTGGCTGCGCGAGTTGCGTATGCACCGTGTTCGCCATCAGGTTTGCGTGCGTCAACATCACACCCTTGGACGCACCGGTTGTGCCACCGGTATAGAACAGCCCGGCGAGGGTCTCGGGTGTAACCCGAGGTTCTGACTCGGGGGCAACGGTCAGCAGGTCTTCGTATTCGCCGGTGTCGATGCGGATGACTCGCTCGACGATGGCGGTGAGCTCGGGCCCGGGATCGCGGTCGGTGATGAGAATCTTTGCGCCGGCGTCTTTGGTGGCATAGAGCAGCTCGGGGATCGCCCAGCGGGTGTTGTGGGGAACAATTGCCCGATTCGCGCATGGGATACCAACGAAGAGTTCGAGATAGACATCGCTGTTGTTTGCCCATAGGGCGACCCGGTCACCGGGTTCGGTGATCGATTCGAGCAGCCCGGCTACCTTGCGCACCCGCTCGCCGAGTTGGGCGTAGGTGCGACGGCGGCCTTCGCAGGCAACAGCCTCGCGGTCGGCAAAGAGTTGTTCGGCTCGCCGCAGCGGGTCGCGCATCGTGTACACCGGTGACCTCCCGTAGATCTGTGTGTCAGCCCACGCTACTGCGTGCTGCCTACCCCTCGTTCGGTGTTAGGTGCGTCGGGTCAGGGTGGCGACGAGACCGGCAACCAGTTCGGCGCGCTCGGCCATAGCGTCGACGACCAGGTACTCGTGATCGGCGTGAGCGCCGCCGCCGACGGCACCAAGACCGTCGAGGGTGGGTACACCAATGGCGGCCGTGAAGTTGCCGTCGCTGCCGCCGCCGACCGACGTGCCTTCGATGCCGGGCATCACGTCGCGTGCGAGCGCGAAC
>JBDNHG010000339.1:0-1850 GCA_041688925.1 Acidimicrobiales bacterium
GACCTCGCGCCGAGCCGAGTAACGAATCCCACGGCGCTGCGTATCTGTGATCTGATCAGAAGATGGTTGAAGCAACTGCATCACTGGTCGAGCTGATAGCGGCGCTCGAGGCCCGGCAGGTGTCGGCGACCGAATTGCTCGAGCTCTACCTCGATCGCGTCGAGCGGCTCGACGGCCCCGTCAACGCCGTCGTCACGGTCGCTGCCGAACGAGCACGCACCGAAGCCTCCCGTATCGACGACGCCCGCGCCAATGGCCAGGCGACCGGTCGGCTCGCCGGCGTTCCGATCACCATCAAAGACGCATTGGCGACCGAAGGAATTCGCTCGACGGGTGGCGCAACCGAGCTGCGTGACTTCGTGCCCGACGCTGATGCCGCTGTCGTGTCCACTGCCCGCACTGAAGGTGCAATTGTGTTTGGCAAGACGAACGTTCCTCGCTGGTCGGGCGACTATCAGAGCTACAACGACATGTTCGGCACGACGAACAATCCGTGGGATCTGACGCGCACGCCGGGCGGATCATCGGGCGGGCCGGCAGCAGCGGTCGCCATGGGGTTGACGGGCTTCGAGATCGGCACCGACATCGGCGGATCGATTCGACTGCCGTCGTCGTTCTGCGGCGTGTACGGACACAAGCCGAGCTTCGGCGTCATCCCCACCCACGGCTATCTCGACAGCGTGAACTTCCATCGCAATGTCGCCGACGTCAACGTCTTTGGCCCCATCGCACGATCCATCGACGATCTCGAACTGCTGCTCGGCGTCTTCGCCGGGCCAAACCCCGACGACGCCGTCGCCTGGCGCCTCGAGCTGCCACCGCCGCGGGCCATCGAACTCGGCGACTTCCGAGTGGCGGCATGGCTCGACGACGACTTCTGTCCGGTCGATCCGTCGGTCGCGGCCGTGCTCGAGCGCGCAGTCGACGCACTCGAACAAGCCGGGGCGCAAATCAACCATGCAGCGCGGCCCGCCATCGATGCCGCTGCAGCGTCAGTCGACGGAGCCAACCTCATCGGCGCGGCAACCGATATCTCTGTATCAGACCAGCTCGATGCGTCTGATGTCGATGCCCGCCACGGCATGCCCCATCGCGTGTGGGACGTCCTGCATCGACAACGGGGCGAGGCACGGCAACGCTGGGCCGAGTTCTTCGAGAACATCGATGTGTTGTTGTGTCCGGTGGCGCCGGTGCCGGCGTTCACCCACGTGCACGCAACCGAGGGGTCGAATTGGGCGCACTCGACGTTGTCTGACTTCGGCGACATGCCGTATCGGCACCTGCTGCGATGGAACACCCTCATCGGCAGCGCCTATCTACCAGTAACCACGCCACCAGTAGGGCGCACCGCCAGTGGCCTACCGGTTGGCATACAAGTGGTTGCGCCCTATCTGCATGACCGTACTGCGATCGAATTCGCACGCCGCATGAGCGAGGTCATCGGCGGGTACGAGCCGCCACCGCTCGCACTGACCTGAACCCGATCAAGGTTTGCGACCGACATAGTCGATAAGCGCCGACATACCCACATGCCCGCTGCCTTCGGCGATCTCGGCGTCATAGGCCTCGAGCCGCTCGGTCACCAGATCAGGGAACGCAACGCTCAGAAAATCAGTCGTGTACATGTTCTCGGCGAGCGGAGGACCACCGGTCGCATAGTCGAGTTGTTCGGGACGGTAACCGTGCAACAGCAACCGGCCACCAGGCCGAAGGGTGCGTTGTATGCCCCCGAATATTGCGGCGCGGTCGGCGGGCGCCAAGAACTGGATGAAGATGCCGACCACGACGTCATAGGCGTCGGGCTGCCACTGCCAGGCCATGATGTCGGCGATCTGAAAATCGATGGTCAC
>JBDNHG010000340.1:0-3544 GCA_041688925.1 Acidimicrobiales bacterium
GCGCGAAAATGCCCGCCATCATGCCGATCGCAGCGAGTGCGATCAAGACCAAGGGAGGGACACGGGTGCGCATCAACACTCTTCGTCGGTCGCTGGACCGCGTTATTGAGCAAAACTGCCCATGCTGGACGAACCAGGGTCAGTCGACCCCGGTTCGTCAGTGCAATGTGTGCTGGTGGCGTCGGCGCTACGAGAAGTATTCACAGATGCCCTGGTTGTTGATTTCTGCAGGAGTTTGCGCGTTGCGCACCGGACAGCATTCGCCAACAGTGTCGCGATCAGAGTCGGACGGACACAGCGCAGCACACGATGTGCCAAAAGGTTCGGTGCCCGACGGGCAACAATCGCCGGTCTGCGTATTGAAGTTGTTTCCGGCGCAGGGAGCGTTGCAGTAGCCGCCCGGATCGATGACCTCACCCGAGGCACAGCACTCGTTGTTGGTGGGTGCGATCACGCCGCTCGGACATTCGGCCTCACACTGGAGATTGGCGTTGAGCTCCTGTCCGCTGGGGCAGACAGGCACACAGCGACCGGTGCCGGTGTTGACGAATCCGGAGGCGCAACATTCGCCGAAACTGTCTCGAATAGTCGAGCAGAACAGTTCACATTGACCGTCGACGACTTCTTCGTTTTGGGCGCAGCAGGTGCCGTTGGCAGCCTGGCGATTTGTTGGGCACGGGTTGGTGCACAACTCGGTTTGTTGGTCGATGGTCTGCCCTGACGGACAGCAGGTACCCAAACGGTCGCGTTCTGTTGTGCACGGGGCCGAGCAACTGCCCTCGCCGGTTGGACGGGTGTTGGCAGGGCAGCACTGGCGGACCAGGTTCAGTTGCCCTTCAGGACAGTTGATATTGCATCGGCCGTCGGTGCCGCGAGTCTCACCCTCGGCGCACGGCGAGACGCACTGATCGGCGAGCAGTTCGGTTCCCCGGGGACAACATCGATCACCAGCGACCACGACCTGTCCTTTGGGGCAGCTCACATCGGTGTCGGGACAGCCGTCGCCTGTCGGCCGGGTGCCATCGGGGCACGGCGTAAAGCACGTGCCGGCGCCACTGCGGATCTGGCCTTGCGGACATGGGGTTGTGCATTGCCCGGCGACGACCTGCTGGCCGCGCTCACAGCACACACCCGGGCGCACCTCGATCAGGCTGTCTTCGCACGCGGGGGTTTCGGGGGGCGGCTGCGTGCACGAGTCGGAGGAGACAAAATCGGCTTCGTTGATCGGACCGTTGGCGACGGTCTGGAACGCAGGTGCACCGTCGACGTCGAACGTTTCGCCGGTGAGTGTGACTTCGATGAAGTCAAACCCTTCGTCGCCGTCGACAACTGCGCAACAGCGCAGATCCTCACTGGTACGTGAGGATCCTGTGGGCAGCACAGGACATGCAACGGGTGGCGTGTCACAGATTGCGCCGTCGATAAAGGCGGCTGAAGCCACCCAAAACGGTGGACCGCCATCCATCATGACTTCGAGGTAGTCGATGCCGCCACGGGTCTCGGTGCGGCCGGTCACCGCGACCAGTGCCGTTGCGTTCTCGTAGGCCACGCAGCAGCTGGCATTGGTCGTCGCTGCTGCCTGGGCAGAAACGCTGGTCTGTGGGCATGCCGGTGGTGGAGGTGGTGTGCAATCGTCGCCGACGTCGCCGACGTCGCTTAGGAAGCTCGACACCGACGCCCAACCCCGCACGCCGCCGACCTCAATGTGGAGATAGATATCGTCAGGGCCCTCAGACGATGGAGCAGGGTCGCTCGGGTTGCTCGGGTCGTACACGAGTACGCTTGCGTTGTAGTGGCGGATGAACTGTGGTCCGCCTGGCGTGCCCGGCAGCACCGACCCAGTGTCCCTGAAGTCGCTGAAGATGGGACTGGAGAGGGTCACACATACCTCTTCCGGACTGCAATAGCTGCCGGTCAGGGTCGAGACCTCGATCCAGCCAATCGGCCCGCCGCTGCCGAGTTGCACCTCGATACGTCCGTTTGTTGGCACGGCGCTTCCAACGAGCGTTACGTCGACCGACCAAGCCAAGCCAAGCCAAGCATGACGCGGAAGTCCTGCATCAGAAAGTCGGCTGAGACAGCGTCGGTGTCCTCTTCAGGAAAGACCAACGAAGCGGTTGGCGAAGACCACAACACATTGTCGCCCCACTCGGGGCCAGCTGCTTTACACAGCGTCGTCGGACCAGTGCATGCATCGTCTGCGAGCACAACGGCGCCGTCGAGGATGACCCATGCCGTCTGGTTGCCTTGTTCGAGCAGATTGATTTCGGCGTAGACGACATTGGCGCCGCCGGCGCCTGGCGTGACAATAAAATGACCAGTGAATTCAACCCGATGTTGCCCGGCGCCGACACCCGGTATCGGGCCGTCAAGCGCTGGCTTGGTCGGCGCGTTGGGGAAGTCGACACAGGCGCGATATAGCTCGTAGTCGGCCGGATCGGCATCGAAATCGACATCGGTCAGATCGATCCACGCGGACCTCGAGATCTTGCTCGGATGGCTGAAGTGAATGAGTAAACGGTCGTTGACAATGACTTGTTCGCCCGTGGCGGTGGCGCTAACCGGAATGATGCGGGCTCCGCCGAGTTGCGGGCTGTCGGGTGATACGCCGACCTGCCCATACTTTTCGGTGGATTCTGCCGTTTCATAGACAGGCACGCCAACAGCTGTTGGGCACTTGGGATGCGGAGTGATTGGACGGCAGTAGACCCGCGCTTGGAGGTTGCTCTGAAGTGTCCAACCCATCTGGTTGGCCTCGGTTCCCCACATGACCTCGGTCCAGGTGCGACCCTCATAGGTCGCGACCCGACCAGTGGTGAACACCGTGCTCGGTGTGTTCAAGCGGCGCATGCTGTTGTCGGGTGCCAGATAGACGTGATACGGAATCGAGAGGCAAGCCGGCGGCTTCTGGGCGGTTGGTGGCTTCGGCCGAATCGGGTTGCCGCAATAGCAGCGAGTACGCACATCGCCGTCGGCATCGACGAGCACCGCGGTTCCGGTGTCGAGCGTGGTGTCGATCTCATAGGCCTGGCCGGTGATCTCGTTGTAGCCATGGTTCAAGACTTCGACCGGAGCGGCCAGAACGCGAATCTCGAGGCCGCGGATGTAGCTGGGAATCTCGGCGAACGAGATTCCCTGAACCTGGGCCCACGCCTGGCCGAGTTCTGGGTTCTCGATCAGGAATGCGATGAGCCGCTCAGGGTCGCAGGTGTTCTCTTCGGTGCCGCCATACAGACCTGTCTTGGTCTGCTCGGTCAAAAGTTCGACCCGAAAATCGGCAGGGTCGATCTGGTCGGCATCGCCACCCTGGCTTTCGGCGACCGACATTGCGTCGTCCATGGCGTCTTCTTGGAAACTTGCCAGCTGCACCTCGAGCGGGAAGAACGGATCGGAGCCGCGGGCATCGCGCGGTTCGAACACCGGCTGGACGTTCGCCGCCGGCTCGTCCATGATCACATAGCTGGCGCTCTCGGCTGGCGCCTTGTCGTCGGAGCGGTTGACGAACACGAGACCGCCGCCGACCAGCAGGCCGGTGATCGTGACC
>JBDNHG010000341.1:0-2121 GCA_041688925.1 Acidimicrobiales bacterium
TGCGCTGCATGCCGAACAGCTCGGCTTTGCTCATCCCGCAACGGGCGAGACGGTGAGTTTCGAAGCCCCAATGCCCGCAGATATGCAAGCCTTGATTGCAAGCCGTTTCGAATGAAGCGCCAGCGGCTCTACTGAACAGCTGGCGGCCATTGGCGGTCGCCATCGGCCATCTCGGCGACGCTCGCAAGAGTGAACGAACCAAGTAGGTCGCGCATCTGCTCGCCGACATGGCCCCAGACAGCGAGCAGCACACATTGGCCCTCGTGGTCGCATGCCCCGTCGGTGTGGGGTTCGCCGAAGTCACCTGCGCTGATGGGGCCGTCGACGGCGCTCACTATTTCGCTGAGTCGAATCTGTTCCGGTTCGCGGCTCAGCATGTAGCCGCCGCCTACGCCACGTTTGGACCGAACGATGCCGGCGCCTTTGAGCGACAGCAGGATCTGCTCGAGGTAGGGCTGGGGCAAGGCGGTGCGTTCGGCGATGTCGCGTACCGACACCGGCTTTGATCGATCGTCGCGGATCGCCATCGAAAGTAGTGCTCGGCAGGCGTAGTCGCCGCGGGTTGACACTCGCACATGGCCATCGTAGGCCAGACTGGCAGCAATGGAAGCAGCGGAGATCAAACCCATAGAGGTGGCGCCGGGAGAAATGGCGAAGCCGGACTATGACGGGGCGTGCGTATCCAACCTTGTGCCGGCGTTGCTCGAGCATCCGCCGTTGGGCCGCGGCTGGATTCCTGATCGGGTGCTCGACGCGAAGCAAGTAGTGCTCGTCGTCATCGACGGACTGGGGTGGAACCAGCTTGTCGAAAGGCAACACCTTGCCCCGGTCTTGGCGGCCAGCGAAGGTCAGGCGATCACCACGGTTGCCCCCACCACGACAGCCGCTGCGCTCACATCGATCACCACCGGAGCGCCCCCCGGCGAACATGGGCTGGTTGGCTATCGCATCCGCACCGGCGGCGAGACCTTGAACGCATTGCGTTGGACGACAGAGAATGGCGACGCTCGTGAACGCCTGATACCGGGCGAACTCCAGGTCATGGCGCCGTTCGGTGGGCGCAACCCAATCGTCATCACCAAGGGCGAGTTCGTCCGGTCGGGGTTCACGATGGCGCACCTGTCCGGCACTCAATTTCGTGGCTACAGCACGATCTCTATGTTCGTCCACGAGATCACGACCGCAATAGCCGACGGCGAACGCTTCGTGTACGCCTATTACGACGGACTCGATCGGGTAGGACACGAGCGGGGCCACACTGCGGCATTCGACGCCGAGTTCGCATTTGTCGACCGGCTGATTGGTGAGATACGAAACGCCCTGCCTGCCGATGTCTCCATCGCTGTCACCGCCGACCATGGTCAGGTCCACACGGGCGACAACCTGGTGGCGATCGACGGCGAGATTATGCGCCAGATCCGCGGCATCTCGGGCGAGCCACGCTTCGTCTGGCTACACGCCAACCCCGGTGCCGAAGCGAGCGTGCTCAACGCGGCCCAGCATGCACACGGTGACGATGCCTGGGTCCTATCGGTCGATGAGGTGCTTGCACAGGGCATCTTGGGTCGTCATGTCACGAGCGACTCCCGGGGCCGTCTTGGCGATGTTGCCCTCATCGCAAAGTCGACTGTGGCTCTTGTCGACCCAGGGGCCCCCGACTCGATACTGATTGGGCGACACGGCTCGTTGACCGCAGATGAGCTCTATGTGCCGCTGCTGTGCCCAGAGAAGTAGCCTGACGCGCAGCTATGAATAACACGAGCGCCGAAGAGCCAACCAGCGAGCCCGCCGAGGGCGAAACAGCCGACCCGCAGCCGCTTGTCGAGCGCGCCGAATTGGTCGACGAGGGCGGCGCAGTTGCGCCCGTCACGAGCAAGGGCGAACAGATCGAGCAGCCGGCCAAGGTCATGCGCGTCGGGGCAATGATGCGACAGCTCCTCGAACAAGTCCGCGGAATCGCCCTCGATGAGCCGAGCCGCGAGCGGATGCGCGACATCTACGAGCAATCGATCACCGAACTGAGCAGCGCTCTCTCGCCCGACCTGCACGACGAACTGCTTCGCCTGAGCCTTCCGTTCAGCGACGCAGCGGTGCCGAGCGAGGCAGAACTGGCCGTCGCCA
>JBDNHG010000342.1:0-3805 GCA_041688925.1 Acidimicrobiales bacterium
AGAGGGTGACAGCCAACGCCGGTAGCGCAACCGATACGAGCCGCGTCGTCCGATTAAACGTGAAGCGGCCGAGCGTCTTGTCCTTGTTACGAGCCGTCAATGCAATGACAAGGCCTGACAGTACGAAGAAGATGACAACTGCGTCGCTGCCCAGGTTGTAGTCACGAATAGCGATGTATCGACCACCGGTGAATCGCGGGTAGGCAAAGTGTGACAACAGGACCAACAGCGCCGCAGAGAACCGCAAGACGTCGAGGTAGAGCGAGAAACCCTTGCTGATCATTCGGCTGCTCCCATCATAACTTCTTCACCCGAGGGGGCAGCGGCAACGGCAGGCGGCGTCGCTCTCGATGCGCGCCAACAATCTTTTATCGGCACAAGCAGGGCCAATCGCAAATTGTCGTGCGGCTGAGGAACCGCATTTCCTGCAGTGTCGGCAAGGCCGAACCTGAGTGTTTCGCGCGTCTGTGGCACATAGAGCGCGCCGAACAGCCAGTCCCAGATCGCCAGGATCTCGCCATAGTTCTTGTTGAAGTGCCGAGGTTCGAGCGAGTGATGGATCTTATGGTGCGCTGGCGAGATGAAGATCGCTCAACGATCGGCCCGTAGCTAAGCCAGATGTGAGTGTGCCGCAGATTTGCACCGACGATGTCGAACAGGAAGTATGCGGCGTTCACACTCGCGATCGTTGAAAGCTTATCGAGTCGACTGCAACCGCAAGCAGCAGGCCTTGAGCGAGCCCGCCCAATACCCCTTTGGACGCTGTCGAGATCAGGTCGTAGACGGGATGCTTGCGATACACCGTGAAAGGAGTCCTGACTTCGGCACTGTGATGCACCGAATGAAACGGCCACAGTTGCTTCTGGTCGTGGTGCAATCGGTGCACCCAGTAGGTAGTGAAATCTACGGTGACAACCAACGCAATCGTCAACGGAACGACCCCGAGCGCCGGCCCCATAGGGGCCACGGAGCCCACGACCTCCGCCATAATTGCGGCGACGGCGGTGGTGGCCGCTACCAGCTTGAAGAATCCGATTGCCGACAGCGCCTGGCCCAGCGCAAACAGCTTCAGATCGGTGCGATGCGATGGAAGGCGATACGTGTCCTTGGGGAAGGCCCACCCCACAAAGGAGCATCGTGATCGGGCGCCTACGTAGATGAAACGGCTAATCAGGATTGCTGCGATGATGTTGCCGGGCCACAATCGGCTTGAGGACCGAAACGCATAGCTGAGAAAATTGGTGAACATGTTAACAACATCATGCAGTGCACTCATGCGTTTCCTCCCTGATCAGATCTTGCCATCACTTCGATTTAGCTGAAGCCGGCCAGCTGACGCAGTTCTAAAGGCCGGGCCACAAAATTCTGGCTGCTCGCACGATCGCTGGGAGCGAATCGATCAGCGCTTGCGCGCCAGCGTCAGTGCAAAATCGCCCCGCGTATCGGTCCACTGTTCGACGGTCGACAGTCCAGCAGCACCGAGTTCAGCTGCAATCGCCTTGAGGCGAAACTTCGCGCTGATCTCGGTGTGCATCTCCTCGCCGGCGCCAAACTCGACGACGAGGTCGAGATCGGCGACCGTCACGGTTTGGGCGATCTTGCTGCGAACCCGAATGTCGATCCATTCGTTCGATGCGTCCCAATCAGCGGCGTGCTCGAAGTTGTCGAGGTCAAAGTCGGCGTTGAGTTCGCGGTTGATCATGCGCAACATGTTGAGATTGAATTGAGCAGTGACGCCGTCAGCATCGTTATAGGCCGCCCACAAACGCTTGGGATCCTTGACCAGGTCGGTACCGAGAAGCAATGTTCCGCCCGGCTCGAGCGCCTCGGCCACATTGAAGATGAACTGCTTGCGAGCGGTCGGCTCGAAATTGCCGATCGTGCTGCCCAGAAACGCAACCATGCCGGTGCCGCCAATCGGCACCAGAGGTATATGGCGATCGAAGTCGCCCACGATGCCGTGTACCGATACGCCAGGGTAGTCGGCATTGATGTCGGCGGCCGCCGAACGCAACATCTCCTCGCTCACGTCAAATGGCACATATCGGCGTAGTACACCCGAGGCGGCCATGGCATCGAGCAGCACTCGGCTCTTCTCACTTGTGCCCGAGCCGAGCTCGACGAGGGTGTCGGCTTTGGCAGCGGCAACGATCTCGGCGGCTCGGTCATGCAAGATTTCTCGTTCGGCGCGAAACGGGTAGTACTCGTCGAGCTTGGTGATCTGATCAAACAGTTGACTTCCGACCTCGTCGTAGAACCACTTGGCAGGAATGCATCGCGGGCTCGCTCTAAGTCCGCGTCGTACGTCGTTTTCGAGCGTGGTGCGCCACCAGCCCGGCTCGAGATAGACGTCAATAGTTGTCGAAGCCATGATGACCTTTGGTGTCGAAAGTGGATACGGGGGTGCGGCCGCTGGGTCAGACGTCGCGAGCGAGACGCACGCCAGAGAAGTGCCATCGGGTTGCCGGCAGGAAGAAGTTGCGATAGCTCGATCGCACATGGCCAGGCGGAGTTGCAACACATCCGCCACGCAAAACCCAGGTATTGACCATGAATTTGCCGTTGTACTCGCCTACGGCCCCGGGAGCCGCCTGGAATCGTGGATACGGAGAGTACGAACTCGACGTCCACTGCCACAGCTCACCAAACATCTGACGCAGCGAACTATCACCGGCCGGCCCAGCTGCTGTGGGATGCACGAGCGTTCGTGGCGCTGCATCGGTCGGGATCTCGCTGCCTGCCGCGCTGTGTTCCCACTCGGCTTCGGTCGGCAGCCGGGCGCCGGCCCACGCCGCGAAGGCGTCGGCCTCGTAGTAGCTGACATGGCTGACGGGTTCTGCTGGATTCACTGGTCGCATCCCGGCGAGCGTGAAGATCATCCACTCGCCCTCGATCTGGTGCCAGTACTCGGGAGCACGCCACCCGCCGTTCTTGACGGTGTACCAGCCGTCGGACAGCCAGTGATCGGGCTTCTCGTAGCCACCGGCTTGCATGAAGTCGAGCCATTCGGCGCAGGTGACGAGCCGATCGGCCAAATCAAACGGCTGCAACAACACGTCGTGCTGGGGCAGTTCATTGTCGAAGCAGAATCGGTCACCCTTATACCCGATCGGCACGATTCCTCCGTCGAAGCGCTGCCAACCCATCGTTGACGGTTGTTCGACGGGCGTCTTATCTACCGCGCTGTAGTACGCGGGTGCCATCGGGTTTCGCGAAAAGAGATGCTTGATGTCCATCAACAGCAGCTCTTGATGTTGCTGTTCGTGGTGGAAACCGAGGATCACCAGATTGATCGCTTCTTCGGGCAGTGACTGCGCGAGCATCTCGAGCATTGCCGTGTCGACATGATGGCGATACTGGCCAATTTCGTCGACATTGGGCCGGGTGATCATTCCGCGCTCAGACCTGGTGTGCCGAGGCCCCGCGGCCTCGTAATACGAGTTGAAGAGGAACGCGTAGGCCGGATCGAACTCTCGATAGTCCGCATGGAACGGCTTGAGCAGAAATGTCTCGAAGAACCATGTCACATGGGCCCGATGCCATTTCGTCGGGCTGGCGTCGGGCATCGACTGCACGACCTGATCTTCGGCACGCAGCCGCGATGCCAACGCTTCGGTATGGGCTCGGATCTCGCGGTAGCGCTCGGCGAGGTCGGCTGCGTCAAGGCGCGGTGTCAGCTCAATGGTCACGCTTAATGAACCGTAGTACAAACGGAATCATTCCTCATGGCGCGATTCAGTTCTCGAACCTGTGCACGGCGCTAACCGCACGCTTATCGTCAGCCAGAACTGGTGACGACGACGAT
>JBDNHG010000343.1:0-3360 GCA_041688925.1 Acidimicrobiales bacterium
CAGCCATGGCCAAGGTGACCGCAGCGGCGCAGTTGTTGACGATGATCGCCGCCTCGGCGTCGCATAGCCGAGCAAACAACTGGCCGACATGGCGTTGGCGCGAGCCGCGCTGGCCTGTCGCGAGATCAAACTCGAGGTTCGAGAAGCTGGCGTCGGCGCAATAGGACCACGGCGCCCTGCCAAGGTTCGTGTGCAGCATCGTGCCGGTGGCATTGATCACAGGCTGCAACAACGATGCCGCCATCGTCTGCGCCCGAGCCTCGGCGCTCTCATGGTCGCCGTCGGCGATCGCAGCGCGAGCGACGTCGACAAGAAGGGGGTGAGGGAGACCAGTGTGGGCAAGGGACCGCGCTAGCCGGTCAACCGAAGGAGGACGCACCGGCCGATTCTATGCAGCTCGACCGAGACGCCGTGAGCCCAATAGTGACGTCCCCCGGCGGCGTCACTATCCAGAGGCGCGGAATGTGAAGGCAAGGTCGTGCGTTAGCTTGTCTTGCTGTGCGCCGTTACCTCCTTCCCCTGCTTCTCGGCGTCTTGGTCGTTCTCACGTCATGCGCCGATGGCTTTGCTCCTCGTGGCGACGATGATGACGAGAAGTTCGACGAGGGCGCGGCGCCAGCGGCCGCTACGACCCGTACCCCTGAGCCATCGCCCTCCGTGACGGCGATCTCGACGCCGACGGCACCGCCCACCGCCACGCCAACACCCACGGCCACGCCGCTTCCGACCGCTACGCCGCTCCCTACAGCGACGGCAACGCCGACACCCACACCAACCCCCAGTCCGACACCCACGCCGACGCCGACCCCGATGTTTCCGCCCGAAATCTTGCCGGCCCCGATCCGGGCAACGGTCGGCGATTCGACCACCCAGGCGATTGCGACCGATGTCGACAGTCCAATCGCCGAGATTCGCATCATCGATGGTCCCGAGGGCCTGACCGTCGATGGCAAGCAGCTGCGATACGTCCCTTTGACGGCACAGTCCGAAGTCGCCCGGGTCGAGGTCACCGACACCCAAGGGCTTTCGACGATTGGCGAGGTTGTGCTGCTCGGGCGGTTCCGCGGCCACCCGCAAGCACTTGTGGCCCTGGGCGATTCGGTTCCGGCCGGTCATGGGCTCGATCTCCAGGACTACCTCGGAGGCGACCCATGCTGGAGAGCGCCCAATTCATTTCCTCGTCGGGCATTCAATCTGCTCAACGCCGAGGGAGTGTTCCCGGCCGACCAAGGCGAGTTTGCACTGCTCGCCTGCAGCGGCGCCGACGTCGATGACCTGTATGAACGCGAGGTCACCGGCGGGTTCTCGAACATCACACCGGCCAGCGGCACTCGTTCCCAACTCGATTGGACCATCCGGTCGAACCCGCGATTTGTCACGATCACGATTGGCGCAAACGACACAGGCTTCGTCGGCCCCGATCAGCTATTTCTCGACGACGGCAAAACACTCGACCGCGATCAGGTCGATCGGCGCATGGCCGTCATCGGCACCGACCTGCGATTTGTCATCGATGAGATCGTGGCAAAAACCGACGCCACAATCTTTGTGTCGAACTACTACAACCCAACCGCCGAGAATCCCCAGGGGATCTCGACATGTCGCCTTGCGTGTTTCCGCACCTTGGCCGACGAGGTCGTAGGCCGCATGAACGATGTCATCGAGGAGGTCGCGGTCACGTACCCGACTGACCGCGTCGTATTCGTCGACTTCGAGACGCCGTTTATAGGCAAGGGTGCACCGAACGGTCTCGGCCCTGACGGGTTCCGCGAAGGCGGGTTCGGCATCCTCGGCGATCTACTCGCCGGCCAGGTCGAAGATGTGCACCCGTACTGCGCTCGGGGCGAGACCGTCGGCGCGTCGTGGGTCAACTCGGTCGATTGTGTGCATCCCGACGAACGCGGCACCGCCGAACTCGCAGCAATTCTCGCTAACGCGATTCGCGGCCATCTTGCGGTGAGCCAGACCTGATCGCCCGGATTGGCGCTGCTTGATCAGCCCGGAGATGACTCTTCGCGGTCGAGCCATCCGGGAATGGTCGAGTTGGCACCCATCGAGCGCAGCTCTTTGACCTGCGACTCGGCGGTGGTGAATTGGCGAAGCCGATCGAGCCAGGTGTCTCGATATTCGAGATAGGCGATGTG
The DNA here is from genome assembly GCA_041688925.1 of Acidimicrobiales bacterium. Classification (GTDB taxonomy): domain Bacteria; phylum Actinomycetota; class Acidimicrobiia; order Acidimicrobiales; family UBA10347; genus UBA10347. The sequence continues at coordinate 2,145 of JBDNHG010000343.1, forward strand.
TTCCTTCTCGGCGTTTGTCCAATTGCTGCGCCGCAACGAATCGATCGTGTTGCGACTGGCCAACACGAGTGCACTCAGCTGCGCCCGCATCTGGGGTGCGGGGTGTTTCGCTATGGCCTCATCGATTGCGGGGCCGAGGCGTTCGTGCCCGGCAGTGAGATCTGCATTCAAATCGATTGCCATACCACCGTCAGAGACCTGTTTGAGCACTCGTTCATGGTTTTCGATCCACTGTTTGACCGAGTCGCCGTGGGCACGGTGCCAGATGCCCAGCTGGGCCTGGGTGACTTGTGTTTGACCAACGATTGGAGCGGGAGCCACGTTGGCAACACCCACGACATCGGCGGGCTGCTTGCCCCGGGTGAACGCCCAGGTGATGACCATCAGCATCGCGCAGACGCCGATGATGATCAGCGGAATCGCCGTATCGGGGTTCGAAAACTCAGGCACTGGAATGAGGGTACTGTCCTCGCCGCGTAGGTTTAGGCCACCTGCGCCGTCTGCCTCAGAGCAGCGTCAGGATCGTGCCGGTCGCGTTGAACAGGAAGTGGGCGATTATTGAGGGGCCGAGTCGGTCGGTGACGACCGCGCCGATGGCGAAAATGAGGCCGACGACCCCCAGCGCTACCAGCAGAACCATGGTTTCTTGCCAGCTTGCGTCTGGCTGCCAATGAGGAATAGCGAACAACACCGAAGACACGATGATTGCGGCGATGCTGCCGAACCAGCGTTGCAGTGTGCGCAATATCAGGCCGCGAAACAACAGTTCCTCGGCAAGAGGGGCACCGACGACAACGAGCAGGATCACGCCGATGAGCCACGGTGAGCCCTGATTGTCGACCAGAATGTCGGTGTTCGAGGCCGAGTCTGTGTCCTCGAGGCCGACGAGCGCGGCCGTGCCGACGGTCGCCAGTTGCGCACCGACGAAACAAGCGATCGCCATGATGAAACCGACGCCGATGTCGTTTGGCAGCTTCGAAACGAATCGCCAGTCTTGTTCGATGGTGTGCCCGCGTCGACGCGAATACACCCAGGGATAGGAACCCTGAAGCACCTGGAAACCGAGGGTCAAGATGAACAGCGAGAACACCGAGGTCTCGACGGTGTTGTCGACGACGCTGTCGCTTGGCCCAACGAGCGCGTTGAGGATCGGCGTCAGCAGCAGTGCGAACCCAAGAAGCGCCGCGAGCGTGTATTCGACAAAGCCGAGTACCAC
>JBDNHG010000344.1:0-3052 GCA_041688925.1 Acidimicrobiales bacterium
AAGGTGTGACGAAGCGCTGATTCCGCACCGCCGGTCAACCGATTGGCCCGAGAGGAACGGTCCCGACACTGAGGTCATCCGGCGCTGTCCGGTATCGACTGCTCGTCGCATGGCCCGCACTTCTCGACCATGAAAGCGCGCCGGATGAACCCGTGCCCGACGACAGCTGACCACAGCCGAGAACTACACTTTCTGACACGCGCCGCAATCGACGACCTCGCAACTTCTTGACTCATGGCCACACGGACACAAACCAACAGGAACCGGTCCCCAACACAAAACGGCCCCACCGGCGCTGAGTTCGGGTACACCGAGCGGCGTCGCTGGCACCGCCACCTGATCATGGCCACCTGCTCGGCTGGACTGGTCGACATCTTCTGGGCCACTCGATCTAACTGGGTCGCCGAAATGCGGCGTTAGCGACTCTTGGCACCCACCACTCGCACTGCGGTGAGGTCGAGGATCTCGAGCCCAGCACGCTCGGACTGTTCCCCAGATGATCGCCGCGCTCGAGTTCCTCGATTACGACTTCATGCGCCGCGCCCTGATTGCGGCGATGCTTGTCGGGGTCACCGCGCCTGCTGCTGGGATCTTCCTGGTTCAGCGACGGCTTGCCCTGATCGGTGACGGACTCGGCCATGTCGCCGTTACCGGTGTAGGACTTGGCCTGGTGCGTGACGTTCGGTGTGCTCGCTATGGCCGTCGTGGTGGTCACTGCGTTGGTAGGGCCGGCGTTCTTCGCCGTCAGTGACGACGAGGACTTCGCGGCCGTCAGCGGACTGCCGGTACTTGCCCTGAACCTGACCCTGGCGATATTCACCGCGTTCGCCGTGGTGATCGCCATGCGGGTCGTCGGTGTGTTGCTGGTCAGTGCACTAATGGTCGTACCCGTCGCGACCGCACAACTTCTTGCCCGCAGTTTCCGGTCCACCTACCTGGTCGGCATGGGCCTGGGTGCGGCCATTGCGCTTTCCGGCGTCGTCGCGTCCTATTACGCCGACACTCCTTCTGGTGCCACCATTGTGTTGGTGGCCGTCGGCCTGTTCGCCATCACCTTGCTGGGCGACGGCGCCCTCAGCCTGGTCGGTCGAGCCGGAGGGAACGCACGCACCGGCTGAGCCTCCCCGGCAATGTCGAGGTCTGCAGGTCCCTCGCTTGGGCTACAGCGATGCTGCTGTGTCCATCGAAACACCGATCGCGCGTCGCCACAGGCGTCGACCTGGGAGCCTGTTTTGGCGCTCAAACACACGCCTGACGGTTGAGGGGTCACACCAGAACCGGCCCAGCCACGAACCCCCGATGAGCGAGTTTGCGGTGAGAACGATCGATGTGAGCCCACTTGTTACTGCTACGACGACAACACGAAACGCACCAAATCACGGCGGATGCTGCGCGAGCTGATCGGATATCTCGAGAACAACCAGCATCGCCTGCCGTCGTACGCCGAACGACACCGAGCTGGCGAACCCATCTCCTCCGCTGCAGCCGAAAGCGCCGTCAACCAAGCATCGCCAAACGAATGGTCAAGAAAACAACAGATGCGCTGGACACTGGCCGGCGCCCACCACCTCCTACAAATCCGCACCCGCGTCCTCGACCATCAAACAATGGCACCCCATCGCAGCCTGACCTCGCACGGAATGTGACGCTCTCGGGGGTAGGACCTTCGACTCTACGGTGTGGCCAGCTCGGCGCTGATACTGGTAGCTGTAACAAAAGCAGATTGCTGAAGCAAATACAGACCTTGGAGATTGATGTGCTCGCGACCATCCTCGTTGACGCAGGCGATGACGACTACTACGGCCATATGGATGGCTGGGGTGGCGGCTGGATGTGGCTGTGGGGCGTGGCAATGATGGTGTTGTTCTCCGTACTGATCGTCTGGTTGGTTCGCAGCAACTACGCGCCGAACGGTCAGGCACTGCGACCTCCCGAATCCACTGACGGCGCCCGCGCCATCTTGGCTGAACGCTTTGCGAAGGGCGAACTGTCGACCGATGAGTACCAAGAACGGGTCGAGGTTCTGAGATGAAGCCGATGCAAACACACTCACCAGCTGACGTTGCGCCAGCGTCGCCGGTAGGGGACCGAACCGGCCTCGCGTGGGTGTTTCCCGTCATCGGGGTCTTCTTGATCGCGATTCTTGGACTGATGCTTTGGCAATTTGGAAACGCATCAAGTGCGGCGGCTGCAACCCCGGGGCTCCGGGAATATCGACAGACCGGCTGCGCAATCTGCCATGGCCAAAATGGCGAAGGTGGCGCTGGACCAGCGATGGCTGGCCACGTCGCGCAGCAAGTGGTGAGACAAGTCCGCGCACCGCTTGGGCCGATGCCGGTTTTTGGCACACTCGAACTGAGCGACGAGAGACTTCAACTGATCGTCGACTATGTGCTGAGTCTCGGCGCGGCCGAAATGGGCGAGATGGGCGAGATGGGCGATCAAGCGCCAGCACATGGAGGACATGGCGATGCACAAGATTCCGGAAATTCCATCCTGGACCCCCGAGACGTGATGATTGGTCACCATTGGATGGCCGCACTCGCAATGCGGACTGGGGAGACCGACGAGGCAATCGCACACCTTGAGAAGACTCTGGACTTGGTAGCTGGCGAGCACCTAGCGGTGATGGAACGACTCATCTATCGCATCCAGATCGGCGAGCTCGACGCGGCCGAGGAACGGATCACCGAAATGCTCGCCGGGTTCGCACCCGAACCAGAATGGGTTGATGAGTTACACCTCGGGTTGAGCATTGATGCGCTCGCCGTCGGCGACCTCAACGAGGCCAGCGAACACCTTGAAGCTCTACAAGGCTCTGATCATGCGACAGCCGCAGCACAAGCTAAGCAGGCCATCGCTGAGAACCGAATCGACTACGCGACAAACATTCTGCTCGATGCGCTCGAACCCGACGACGCGGACGAACCCGACGAGCACCTCGACGACGCGGACGGACACGACGAGTGACTGTGTCGAGTGACGCGCTCCGACGAAGGGTCTAGCCGTTCGTCGTTGGTGAGGTCGTCGAGGCCGGTGTGGACTCGGGCGA
>JBDNHG010000345.1:0-6265 GCA_041688925.1 Acidimicrobiales bacterium
CGATGCCATCCTCGCCGAGGGCGGAAATCCGGTGGTGATCGAAACGCAGGCACTGCTTCAGAACCCTGCCGCGGTGCTTGCCCAGGTGTGCGAGCGGGTCGGCCTAGTGTTCGACCCGGTCATGCTCGAATGGCCCGCCGGCCCGAAGCCCGAAGACGGCGCATGGGCCCCACACTGGTACGCCAACGTGCACGAATCGACCGGCTTCGCCCCATACCAGGCCTCAGACCGAGCGATACCTGACCGCGTGCGACCGGTGCTCGACGCTGCCATGCCGCTCTACGAACGCCTCGCCGTATACGCCCTTGAGCAGGGCGCGCCACGAGCCTGAATTCTCAGTGCGTGATCGGCAGTGATTCGCGTAGTGCCCGGTCAACGTAGCGATGCACCGACTTCTCGAACGGAAAGGAAAGATGGCTGCCCTGATACCAGTGGATGCTCGGGCGATCCCAGTGCTCCCACAGCGTCTTCACATTGCCGGGACGCACCCAGCGGTCGAGCAGGCCGGCATAGATATAGCGGCGATCGTGAGGCACGAGAGATTGCATGGCAAGCGGTGACACCGGCGTGAAGACTCGTTCGAGCGGGCCCCACGAGAGTCCCCACTGCTCATAGAACGGGGGCAGCATGGGGTCGACCTGGCGTCGCATACCGCGCACGAGGTCGCTTTCGGGCACACCGGCAACCACGCACGCCAAGTCGTCGTCGAGGCAGCTCATCAGCGAAACCATGTAGCCGCCCAGCGATATGCCGCTCATGCCGATCGTCTCGGCGCCCAGTTCAGACCGAAGCCAGACGAGTACCCGCCTAATGTCCCATGCGCCGTGTGCGATCGTATGCACCGTGTTCATTGCTCCGGAATTGAGGACGCGTGCTCCCGATGCCTGGCCGAGGGCTCGCGGCCCGTGCAGCGGGAGGGTGACGTTGGCGACGTTGAGGCCCAGATCGTGGTACAGGTGTTTCACCCGGAACGACAAGAGATCGGTGCGCAGGTCACCGGTGCGGTAGCCGTTGACGACGAATATCCACGGTCGCTTTTCATAGTCGTCGTGGCGCAGGATCCAGCCAGCGGCCTGGTTCACCTTTGGGTACTCGAGCCAGCGTTCGCGGCCTGGTTCGTCGGCATGTGGTTCGAAACCGCTGTCGAAGCGGAACCGTTCGAGAGGAAGGCTGCCAAATGGCGACGCTTTGACTGTCATGTCGGTCGTGGCTGGTGGGTCTTGGTGATAGCTGCGGGGATTCTTGATCCAACCCTGCTCGTCGAAGAGGGCCCGAGCGTCTACGAGCTCTTCGCGGAGCCGGCGCCGGAAGGTCAGGTCGGGAATGCGCAGCCGGCCTTGTACCAGTTCCGTCTGGAGCGACCACTCGTCGAGCCACCACTTGCCCAGGCCCGCCGGACTGATTGCGGGATTCGGCAGCTCGTCATCGCTGTGACCCCGAGCCCAGTTGACCCATTGGCCGAACAGCTCGTTGCCGAGAGAAGCGCCGGGAAATGTGGTGGTCATGGGGTCGTTTCGTGAGAGTCGTCGGGGGAGGTGGTGTGGCTCAGTCGAGCAAGGTGATCAAGGCATGTCTGATCACCTTGCCGGTCGTGGTCATGGGAAGCGACTCGACGAGATGAATCTCGCGAGGTCGTTCATAGGGCGCAAAGTTCTGCTGGGCCCATTCTTCGATTTCGTCGAGTGCCTGGGCACCAGCACCGGGTGCGGTGACGGCGAACGCGACCACTCGCTGGCCGAACTCGTCGTCGCGATGTCCAACGACTGCGGCCTGTCGCACGAGTGGATGTTGTTCGAGCACTTCTTCGATGCTTGCAGGGAAGACGTTCTCGCCGCCGGTGACGATCAGGTCGTTTTCGCGTCCGTCGACGAACAGGCGTCCGACGCTGTCGACATAACCGAGGTCTCCGGTCGCCATGAGTTCGCCATGTCGGGTGCGAGTTGTGCCATCGGTATACCCGTCGAACTGCATCGAGTTGCCGGTGAAGACGCGGCCGACCTCGCCGGTCGGTAACGGCTCGTCGTCGTCACCCAGGATTGTCAAGGTGACGCCTGGCGGTGGACGGCCGACGGTTCCGGGTGCATTGACAAGGTCTTGCGGTGTAGCGACCGACGCAAGCGCAGTCTCGGTCGAGCCGTAGACGTTGTAGAGATTTGGACCGAATCGTTCAATCCATGCGGTTGCGAGCGTGGCCGACAGAACGTTTCCTGACGACATCACTGCTCGGAGATGGGGCAGGGCCGTGGCGGGCGGAGCGTTTCGTAAAAGCCGGCTCAACATGAGTGGCACGACTGCCAGCACTGTTACGTGGTGTTCTTCGATCGCTTCGAGTGCTGCTTCTGGGTCGAAGCGACTTTGGAGCACCATTGTTGACCCGGTCGCAAGTGCGATTGATTCTTGGGCGAGCCCCCACGCATGGAAGAGCGGCGAGGCGATGAACAAGACATCGTTCATCTGCACCGGAAGCACGTCGAGGAATGCGGCATCGCCAGAGGAAGGTCGCTGGGGCGCTCGACGAGCGCCCTTGGGCGGGCCGGTTGTGCCCGAGGTCAAGATGACGATGTTGGACGACTGACGCGGTCGGGGGCAAAAGCCTGCGCGTCCCCAGAGAGCGATGGTCAGGGGATCGCCTGCGAGCACACGGGTGGCGGTGCCGGATTCGGTGAGTCGGCTGTGGAACTCGTGGTCGGCAATGATCAGGCTGAGTTGCTCGCGGTCGATGATCTGGGCCAGTTGCTGTGCCGTCAGCCCAGTGTTGAGCAGCACGATGTCGCGGCCGCAACGCTCGAGCGCCAGTTGTGCCAGAGGAAAGCCGCGATGATTGCGACACATGACACCGACGGCACCTTTGCCATTGGAGCGCAAGGTGTTGGCCAGTCGCTCGGCCAGCTGATCGAGCTCGCGGTAGGAGACCGTGCCCCGATCGTCGATGATGGCATCACGGTTTGGCCACCGGTGCGCCGATGCGTGCACCAGAGCGCTCAGCGTCAGGCCCCACCGCACCAAGCCGGCAGCCCGAGCCGTATTCAGGAAGGGATCGAATGCGCTGAAGCGTGTTGCGCGGTCGGCGATGCGGCGAGCGCTACCGAATGCACGGAGCACCATCATCGGTGTGCTGTCTGGTCGCAAAAGCCCCGGTAGACGCCGAGCAGCGCACGTTTCTGGCTTGTCGACATGAACTCGTCACTGTTGACTGCCTCTGCGACCGACGACACCGGTGTCGACTCGTCGAGTAAGCCCGCCATCTGCAGAAGCGTTTCTGCTCGCACATTGAGTGCTTCGGCCAGCGCCCGCAGGACACGTATCGACGGTTCGTGCAAGCCTCGTTCGATCTGGCTCACATAGGGGTCGGAGAGTTGCGTGAGCTTTGCCAGCTCTCGCTGGCTCAACTCCATCATCTTGCGTTGTGCGCGAATGAAATCGCCCATCAGCACCAAACCACCTGGCATCTCGTGCGGGCTACTTCTTCGACGTTTTTGTGGTGGCGACGCGTTCGTTCATGCGAAATATATTACGCACCGTGCGAACAGTTGGCAAATGGTCGAGTCGCCGGACGCGCGAGCCGGGGAGTGCGAACTAGCTATAGCTAGATGATGGCGGTTTCGGCGAATGGTGTGCCCGAGACGATGCGGTCATAGCCAAGCGGCGTCAGATCGAGCGAGCGGAATGCGCCATATGCGATCAGTTCGGCGACGCCACGGCCGACAGCGGGAGACTGTTGCAGGCCGTGGCCCGAGAACCCATTGGCGAAGATGAAGTTCGTTACCTGGTCATGCGGCCCGACGATCACATTGTGATCGAGGTCGTTATGGGCGTAGTGGCCGGCCCAGCGGTTTCGCAGCTTGATGCGTTCGAACGCAGGAATGCGGTGAGCGAGTGCCGGCCAGACCTTGTCCTCCCAGATGTCTGGATCGACAATGAAGTCATCGAAGTCGACGGCGGGGTCGACGTCGGGCGTGCATCCAGCCATGTATGCATCGCCGTCGCTTCGCACGTGCACCCCGCTCGGGTCGATGGTGAGCGGTAGGTCTCGTTCGAGTTGTTCGGCGCAATCGAAGATGAAGGTGTAGCGCTTGCGTGGTTCGATCGGCAGGTCGAGCCCAGCCATCGCCGCAACAACAGCACCTCGGGGCCCAGCGGTATTCACCACGGTTCCGCAACCGATCGTCTGGCCAGACGAGAGTGTGACGCCGGTTGCCCGCTCGTTCTCGACGACGATCTCGACCACTTCGGCGGCGACGTATTCTGCGCCGGTTCGGCGAGCTGTGCGCCGCAAAACGTCGAACATCGAACCGCCATCGAAGTATCCCTCGTCGATCGGGTTGTGGCTGCCGCAGATGATGTCGTCGACGTTGTAGAACGGATACGACTGCGAGATCTCACGTGCAGTCATGATTCTGGTGCCGGCACCGTTTGCCGTCTGGGTCCGCTGGTTGGTGCGCAGCGTGTCGGCGAACGTCTCGTTGTCGGCAAGGTACATGTAGCCAAAATGGTTCACCGCCAGGTGAGGAACCTCGGGATCATCATGCATGTAGGCCCCGAAATTGCGAACGAACTCGGCCGCGAACTGCGACATCTTGATGTTCAACGGGTTCGAGAACTGCTGACGCATGCAGCTATTGGTATGTGACGTCGACGCGTTGGTGTAGGTCGGGTCACGCTCGACGACAAGAATCGTGCCATCGAAGTCGGGGTTGTCTGTCAGAAACCACGCGACCGACGACCCAATGATTGCTCCGCCGACGATCACGACGTCATAGTTGGCGCGGCTGGGCGGTGCAGCTGTCCCAGCGGTCATGATCAGCCGTCGACTTCGGTGACACAGCCCTCGGTGACACAGCCCTCGGTGACACAGCCCCCAGCGAGAGAGCCCTGGGTGACATAGCCCTGCAACCGATCGTTGGCGGTGGCTGCTGGATCACGGTCATCAGGGTCGCCGAAGCCGCCGCCGCCCGGGAGTTCGAGTATGAGACGGCGATCGGCGGGCACGGTCTTGCGTCCCTTGGTCGGAAACGGTGTGCCGTCGTCGAGATAGACGGCGCCGGGTGCGCCATCGCCGCCGCCGTTGCGGCCGCGTGCCGGATTCGCCACCCGGTCGAACATTGCCGAGAACTCGAACTTGTAGCCGTCGGCCGGGCCGAGTTCCATCGTCTGGCCGAGTCCGCCTCGGAACTGGCCGGCCCCGCCGCTGTTCTCGCGGATCTCTTTGCGCCACACGATGACCGGGCCAATCTGTTCGGTCGCCTCGACACTCATGGTCATAACGCCCGATGGGAAAGCGGTTGCGGTCAGACCATCGAGGGTGGGTCGGGCGCCGGTGCCTCCGCTGTTGAACATCAACAGCTCGACCGGTGGAAGCGGCTGTGATGCATCGGCAGTGCGGGCGCTTGCCTGGAAGTTCCACAGCGCACCGGCACCTTCGGCCGGGATCACATTGGGCAAGGCTGGGGCAATGGCCCCCAGGCACAGGTCGGTGACGAAGTGGCCGATGACATGTCGCACGGCGACCGGGTCGGGGTCCTGAGCGTTCAAGATCACGCCGCCAGGAGCGCTTACGGTGAACGGAAACAGGGATGCATAATTGTTCGGCAGTTCGGGTGCGAGCGCTACGAGTATGCCATAGGTGAAATACGCCTGGGCGTAGGTGGTCGGCACATTGATTCCGAACTCAGACAGGGGAGACGTACCGCTGAAATCGGCATGTACTCCGCTGTTGGTCACCTCGATCTCGACGGCCAGGGTGATCGAGTCGTTGTAGCCGTCGACGTCCATGGTGTTTCGGTACGAGCCGTTTGGCAGTGCGGCCAGCGCCTGCATCGTTGCCGTGCGGGTGCGGTCGAAGATGAACTCGGCGAGATCAGCGATGCTGGCCATGTCGAACTCGTCGAGCATCTCGAGCAGCCGTCGACGGCCGGTTTCATTCGATGCCGCCAAGCCGTGAAGGTCGCCGATCACCTGGTCTTGTTCGCGCACATTGTTACGAATGATGTGGATCAGATCGCGATTGAGTTCACCACGGTCGACCCACTTCATGATGGGAATTCGGAGGCCCTCTTCGTAGACCTCGTGGGCGTCGGGACCGTAACCGCGGCCGCCGATGTCGACGACGTGTGCAGTTGCAGCGAAGAAGCCGACCAGTTCGTCGTGGTGGAAGCCGGGCGTGGTGACCGTGAAGTCGTGGAGATGACCGGTGCCCTTCCACGGGTCGTTGGTCAGATACACATCGCCCGGATAGATACGTTCGGGTCCGATGTCGTCAATGAAG
>JBDNHG010000346.1:0-3489 GCA_041688925.1 Acidimicrobiales bacterium
AACACTCGCCCAGGCCCTCGAGGAAACCTTCCTCAACCAGATTCAGCGCAGCAATCGGCGCAATATTGGCAATACCGATGGTGACCGCAACAGGGCCGTCACTGTCTGCATCGCCGCTGTCTGCATCACCGCTGTCGGCTTCTGGTGCCGTCGTCGCCGCCGCTGCATCGCTGTCAGATGCTGAGTCGTCACTTTCGCTGTCGCTTCCGCCGCAGGCTGCGAGCAGAAAAACGAGCGCCGCAAACGCGGCCAACAGCTTGACTTGAATCGTTCCTGTATTCAATGGTCCCCCTCAGGACGGTGGCCATGCCGCGCACATAATGCGCAGCTCTCTCAAACGAGACGACCTCTGGTGAGAAGGTAGCCATCATTTGCTCGAACCGCAAAGGGTCAGCCACGTTCATCCAGCAACCGATACCGTGCGCTCCTCGTGATTACGTGTATCGGTGACCTGGTCGAGGACGTGATCGTCTACGCAGACGAAGGTGTTCGCATCGGCACCGACAGCCCTGCACGGGTTGAACGCCATCGTGGGGGCAGCGCCGCCAACGTCGCAGTGGCGGCCGCTGTGCTCGGTGGAGCGTCGAGGTACGCCGGAAATGTGGGCAGCGATCTGCTCGGCGATCACCTGCTGGCGCAGCTCAGGGCCGCGGGTGTCGACACCTCTGTCAGCCGCTCAGGACGCACCGGATCGATAGTCGCGATCGTGAGCGCCGATGGCGAGCGTTCGTTTCTCACCGACCGAGGCTCCGCTGACGACCTGACGGTTGCACCCGACGGATGGTTGACCGCCACGGCCGTCGTTCATGTGCCGATGTACTCGCTGCTCGCCGACCCGCTGCGTGCCACGACCGTGGCGATGTTGGCCGGAGCGCGTGCTCGTGGCCTCACCATCTCGCTCGATGCGTCGTCCACCGGAGCGATCACCGACGCCGGCGTCACCGACGCCCGTGATCTGCTCAGACGGCTCTCGCCCGACCACCTGTTCTGCAACGCCGACGAGGCCGAACTGCTCGGCGTCGCCGAAGGCGATCGCTTGGCCGAGATGACCATTATCAAGTGCGGCGCCGAGCCGACCGTGGTGTTGTCACAAGCCGGTGCCGCCAACTACCCGGTTGCCGCAGTCGCCGATGTCGTCGACACCACCGGTGCGGGCGATGCGTTCGCTGCCGCATTCCTCGTCACGATGTACCAGCGGGCCGGCTCGCTACAGGCCTCGATCGGTGCAGCACACGAACTCGCTGCTCGCACAATCGTCGTCCACGGCGCAACACCACGGGCAGGTAGGTGACCTCAGCAACGGTCGATGCGGTCGCGGTAGGTTCGACAAAAGGCGAACATGAGGAGAAACAAGTGGAACACGTCACGCTTGGCGGCGATGCGGACGCACTGCGATGGCAGGCCGACCTGCTCGATGGGGTCGACGAGCAGTCGCGGCACCTGGCGAACATCCAGCAGAAATACCACGAAGCTGTTGCCGGACGGTTCCCCGACTTCACTCCCGATAGAGACCCGGTGCAACTGTTCAGCGAAACCGACGAAGATGCCGTAGACCATTCGCTTGAAGGTGACGAGGCAAGTCTGGTCGAGATCTTCAACCGGTATGTCGAACCAGCACCGCTGTTCGATCCGCCGACGGAGCTCCGCGACCAGCAACAGTCGTACGCGGAGCAATGGGCCGCTACCGCGCGGCGCGACCTTGTTGCAAGTCCATCAGAGAGCAACGTCACCCTCTACCCCGATGATGAAGGCGTGTTCCTGCTGGACAACGTCAGGCTCGGCACCGTCGTGCGTCCTCGTCAGGGGCAGAGCTTTCGTGTCAGCCCCAACGCAGCACCTGGTCTCGTTGGAAAGCCGATGGCCCTGTCTACAGACCAGCTGGCACACCGCACCCGCCTTGGCAACTTTCGCGGCGTCTCCTCCCCCGTGGGCGTAATAAGCGCTGAGCACGTGATGACACCCGAATGGTTCGCTGTGCAAGGCGCAACCCGCATCACCGGCCCACTCGAGTTCTGGGTCGAACTCGAGTGCGACGAAGCAAAAACAGTCAGCTTCGTCGGCGGACTGCCCGGTGAAACAACTCCTGACCTCGCGCTGGCGAGCGCGATGAGTTCGTTGATATTTCGCGACATGACGCCGGGCGCAGACCCCACCGTCGTTGGCGCCACCACACTTTGGTCACACGAAGATTTCTGGTTTCGTCTCGGCAACAAGCCGTTCGCCGGGGCGGTGACAGATCACAGCTCGAAGGTGCCCAAGTGGGTGCACATCCGGGCCCGCATGAATGCCACGATCGCCTTTGACGGCAGCAAGTCGTCAATCGCTTCGATCGGCATCGGCCTCTTCGACGTGCTTCGCGTCAGCGATCCGGCCACGACCGCCAGCTTCATCTCGTTGACCCAGCGCATCAGAGTCAAGCAGGTCATCGTCAACATCTTGCGCTGACGCCAAGCGACCGAGCGACGCTAACGAACGAGGAGCGAATAGAGGCCAAGAAGAAAATACAGCACCACACTGAGGCCGGTGCGCTCGATATCCAGAGTCGAGATCGCGGATCGATCTGCGGGCCGGCGTGTCGCAGATCGTCATCCGGCCGAAGTGCAATTACTCTAGTGAATGCTAGAAGTACCGTCGACTGGAAGGCAAGCGATGATGGCGGACGCCATTCACAAGGGCGTCAAGCGGAACGCCACCGAGGTACGAGCCGCCGAGTCGTCCGAGCGCGTGGTTCTGACCGTGGCGCCATCATTGGCGCCGTTCCTCACTGTGGGGCTGGTCGCGATTGTGGCCGGAGGATTGATCGCTGCTGTGTCACGCCCGGCAGGCTGGGAGCGGGGACCCTGGGTCGCTGCTTTCCTCGTTCTGGTGGTTGGCGTCGCACAGAGCGGACTCGCGCTCGGTCAGGCCACGTTCGGGCCGGCGCCGACCCGGCGCGTGATGGTCCTTGAGTTGCTGTCGATCAATGTCGGATCGGCGTGCGTCGTTGCCGGCACGTTGCTGTCCTCGCCACTTGTCGTAACGGCCGGAAGCCTGTCATTCGCTGCCGCGCTCGCCAGTTTCACCAAAGGCGCCATCGGAGCCGAACCCAGCTCCAGCCCCGAGTGGTCACGCCGGGTCTTCATCGCCCTGCTGTTGTTGTTGAGCGCCAGCGTGCCCATCGGCATAGCCCTCACCTGGCTAAGAAACTAGCGCCGGACGGGTAGCGCCCCGCCCGGCGAGCTTCTCTATGGCTCGACCACGACCTTGCCGAGCGCCTTGCGGTCCATCAGCGCCCGCAGCGCTTTGCCGGCGTCGTCGAGCGAATACCTCGCTGAGACATGGGGCGTGAGTTTTCCTGCCGCCGTGAGTTCGATCAACTCGTTAGAGATTGCAGCGCTCAGCTCGGGGTCTCTGGCGGCCATGGCGCCGTAGAAGACGCCCACGATCTGGCAGCTCTTGAGCAAGGTCAGATTGAGTGGAATCGAAGGGATTCCGGCCGTTAACCCCACG
>JBDNHG010000347.1:0-2104 GCA_041688925.1 Acidimicrobiales bacterium
AACCTCGCGAAGAATGGTCGCTGCTGCCCTATGGCACGATCCAGTATTTCTTGGTGCCCAACGCCTTGGTCGTGCACCAGGTCGATCATGTCGAGGTGTGGCGAGTCGAGCCGCTCACCGTCGACACGTGTCGCACGGTGACCTCGATTTATGCGCCGACCGAACCTGCCACCGACCGGGCTCGCAACTACTTCATCAAGAACCTCGATCTGTTGCTTCAGGTCACCGGCACCGAGGACTTCCCGCTGATGGAACAGATCCAGAAGTCGTTGGCATCGGGCGCTGTGCCCGAGATCATCTACGGCCGAAACGAACCGCCGCTCATACATCTGCACCAGTCGATCAACCAGCTGCTTGCCGCAGGTGCCGATGGCTGATCAGAGATCGCACGGCGGTGGGTCCGAGTTCGCTGAACGACGACACGCTCTTGAGGCGCACCAGCAAGCCTGGAATCCGTGCACGCTTGGTGAGTTGCTCACCCGCTCGGCGGCATCGTTTGGTGATCGACCGTTTGTGATCAACGATGACCGCACGTTGACCTACACGCAGGCCGATGAGTGGGCGACCCGTCTGGCCGACGGGCTCGCATCGCTCGGTGTCACGACTGGCGACCGTGTCGGCATCGTCATGGCGAACTACCTCGAGTTCGCGCCCCTCAAGTTTGCGGTCGCCCGAACCGGCGCAGTAGCGATTCCGTTCAACTATCTGTATCGCCAAGACGAACTCGCCTATGTGCTCGCCCAATCCGAGTGCAACGTCTTGGTGACCATGACCTCGTTCGGGGGCCTCGACTATCCGGCGATGCTCGACGCGATCGCACCAGGGTGGGAAACCGGCCCCACAGCAGAACTACCGGCGTTGCGCCAAGTGATCGCATTCACCAACGAGGACCAGGAGCGCCCCGGCCAGCTCACGCTCGACGACCTCGACCGCCTCGGCACCGAGAACCCCGGAGCGGCCGATGACAGCCAGGTCTCGCCCGACAGCCTGGGCGACATCTTGTACACCTCGGGCACGACCGGGTCACCCAAGGGTGTCATGATCACTCACGACGGCATCCAGCGCGCCGCGTATTCCTCGGCGTATACCCGAGCGTTCGAAGACGGCCGTCGGGTGCTGTTCTCGCTGCCCTGCTATCACATGTTTGGATTGGTCGAAGGCCTGCTGGCGGTCATGTACGTTGGCGGAGCAATCATTCCGCGCACCGCATTCTCGCCGGCCGACTACTTCGATGCCATCGAGACGCACCTGGCCAATGACATCTTGGCGGTGCCGACGATGACCATCGCCTTGCTCGAACATCCCGACCGTTTGACACGCGATCTGTCGTCATTGCGGGCGATCCTGTCGGGAGCCGCACCGGCGCCGACCTGGGTGTGGGACCGCGCCCGCACCGAACTCGGTATTACCGAAGTCACGACCGGCTACGGCATGACCGAGTGCGGGGGAGCAACAACACTCACGCTTCCCGAGGACCCGATCGAGATGCATACCAGCACCGTCGGAATCACCAAGCTGGCCGGTGTCGCCGCGGTCGGATACGAAGGGCGCCACTGCGAATACCGCACGGTCGACGCCACCACGGGTGAGCCATTGCCTGCCGGCGAAGAAGGCGAACTGATCTCACGCGGCCCGTCGCACATGATGGGATTCTGGGCCAAGCCAGCCGAAACCGACCTGGCCTTGCGCGATGGCTGGGTCTATTCGGGCGACCTCGGACGAGTCCGCGACGACGGCTATCTCGAGCTCACCGGTCGCACCAAGGAGCTCTACAAGAGCGGCGGCGAGCTGGTCATGCCGATCGAGATCGAGGTGCTGGCCACGCAACATCCCGCGGTCAGCCAGGCCTATGCAGTGGGCGTACCCGACGATAAATGGGGCGAGGTCGGCTGGCTCTACGTCACCGCCGAAGCAGGGGTCGATGTCGACCAGGCCGTTGTCGTCGCCGAACTCGAACAGTTGTGCCGCGACAATCTGGCTCGCTTCAACGGCGCCATCAAATGCGGCCCCGATAACCTGGCCAAAGGCAACCGAATCGAACCACCCGACACTCGCGAGTCCGCCGAGTCCGGCGCTGCCGACGACAAAGCCGCCTGAACCGGCG
>JBDNHG010000348.1:0-5434 GCA_041688925.1 Acidimicrobiales bacterium
CGATGCCATCGATGGTGACTCGCCATACATCGTTCTGAGCGCTTGCGCCCGCTGCTGGGGCCAGGGTGATTGTTTGTGTCCAGGCAATATCGGGGGTGCCGCTCAGCACCGCGGCCGGAGCCGTGGCGTCACGGGTAACCGCGATCGATGGGGTGAATGGGCCGCCAGCGTCGAGACGGGTGACCGAAATCGTGTCTCCGGCCGCTGGCACATAGGCGAAGTACGCGGCCCCGGTCGTGGCGTCGGTGTTGATGTCGGTGACAAAGCCGCTCGCAAGCGTGGCGAGTGAGCCGGCGACAGTTCGGGTGAAGGTTTCGCCGCCGATGCTGAGCGCCCACGAGTCTGATGCGTTGGCGTCGCCGCCGAGCGTCAGCTCTCGTGCGGTGGCGTTGACGGTTGTTGCGCCGGTGCGGGTCTCTGGTGGTGGTGTCGTGCCGCCAGAAGCGGGCAGCTGACGGGTGACGGTGACAGCGACCGACACGGAGCCGCCGGTCTCGTTGTAGACGGTTAACGAGGCTCCTGCGCTGTAGATCGCGGTGTAGCCATCGAATGCTGCGTCGGTATTGATCGCGCTAGCCAGCTCGCTGGCGGTGTCGTTCAGCGATGTTTCTGCGGTGACCTGCGCGGTGGCGGCGCCGATCGAGATCTCCCACATCCATGCGCCGTCGAAGGTGCCCCATGCAGGCCCGGGAGGCGGCGTCGGGATCGCCAGCGTGACGATCTTGGCGAACGTCGTCGAGGCCGAACTCGTTCCGTCGCCCGATGGTGTGACGCTGATCGAGTCGACGGCGAACGGTGTGCCACCGGTGAGTGCCACATTCAGTGCAGTAGCCACATCATCGTCATCAGCAGTGCCATTTGCCGTTGCGTTGGTCGTGGCTACAACGCCAACGGTGTTGACGGCAACAGCCCAGACTTCGCCCGGACGAGCGGTCGTGTCGTCGATAGCGACCGACGCCGAGGTCCATTGCAGAGCCGAACTCAGTGTTGTGGTGCCAGAAGCATCGCTGCTCTGGGCTGGCGTGACCCGGAAGGTGGCTTGGCCGCGTGGTGAATCGCCGTCGATCGAGAAGCCGAGAGTGAAGGTCGTGGCCGCATCGGCGACGATCGTGATCGACGCTCCGGTGCGGGTTGCTGACACATCGGCAGCAGCGTCGACCTCGTCTTTGAGTAGTTCGGCGAGACCGTTGAGGTCGAGTGCGGCAAAGGCGACGTCGGTGAGCAGGCTCAGGTCAACGAATGCAGCCACGCCGTCGATCTCGATCGCCCACGTCTCATCGGCAGAGAACGGCACGATGAGGGTGACGGTGGCTGCGCTGAGTTCGGCGATGCTGCCGTTGGTGTACGCAACTTCGGTCGAGCGTTTGATCGTGGCCGCGCCATTGTGCTCGTGGGTCAGGCCAGGTCGTGGATCGTCGACCGTGTTGGCGTTGCCATCATTGGTCGGCTCGCCGATCAGGTTGAAGCCGTTGGGGTCAGTGATCTTGAGCTTGGTGTCATCGACGACCTCGACCGTGTAGCGAGCACCCGATGTCTCGGTTTCGATCGCTGCCTTCAGGCCAAGTGCGACGTCATCGAGGCTGGTGGTTGCTGCAATGAAGCTGTAGTCGATGTAGCGCAGGCCGATCGTCCACACGTCATCGATGGCGACATCGCCGTTCAGCTGCAGCGTGACCTCGGAGAAGAACTCGCTGCTGTCTGCGAACTCGATGGCGTCAAGAGCCGTCGGCACAAGCATGGTTTCGCTGATCTGGAACGAATAGACATCGAAGCTGCCATCGCCCTGGCCATGCACCCGTGCGTAGGGGATGTTCGAGGTGATGCGACCAGTGCCGTCGGCGAGATCGCTGTTGCCTACGGCAGGATCGAAGAAGGTGAAGAAGTTGTCGCCATCGGGATCGATCGCCGGCACATCAACGTTTCCGGTTCCGTCGACAGGTGGTTCACCGTCGAGGGGCTGCGGGTCACTCAGGTTGTCATTCTCGGCATCGCGATCAGCTACCGGCTGAGGCGCAAACACAAAGCCGTCGATCACATGGGTATCGATCGACAGCTGGAGGTCATAGGTCGCCGTGTTTCCACCGAAGAAGTCATAACCCAGCGAGGTGAACAGGTCGTAGACCTCGATGAAGTAGGTGCCAGCCGAGTCGAAGGTCATGCGCAGGAACGCTTCGTGAGCGGTCGAGCCTGGATCATCGAATGAGTAGCTGGCGATGCTGCCGTCGAATATCTTGTCGGTGCCGACAAGCACGTCGTTGACGTCGAAGCGACCCTGATGGATCTTGATGGTCGGGAGCCAGACGACGGCGTCACCAGTCTCGTAGCCGTGATCGATGTCGAAGACGACATCGACGACGTCGTCGGTGAGCACGTCGGTCGCAGCCGCTGCTGTCAGCATCTCGGTGGTGATCTCGAAGCGGTACCAATCGCTCGTGCCGTCTGAGCTGGCCTCGACGGTCAGGTGCGGCAAGATCTCAGAGTCGGTGATGTCGGCGTCGGGATTCTGGTTCCAGCGAGCGCTGTCAACCGTCTGCGCGTTGAACGCGGAGTCGTGATTGTCGATTTCGCCGATTACGGCGACACCGAAGCTGCCGTCGAAGCGGGTGCGATCCTCGGTGGTTGCGGTGCTGGCGGCCGCCGCTGCCTCGATGCGGTCGGCGAAGAGGGTGGCGAGTTGTTGCGTCAGTCCGGTTTCGGTAGCTGCGGTGAGTTCGGAACGAGCGACGCTGACGAGCGTGCCGTCGACCTTGATGCGCCACACATAGGTTGCGTTCTTCGCTGCGACCTCGTTGAAGCTGATCTCGATGTTGCTGCCGACATTCGAGACGCTGATGCTGTCATCGAGCGATTCAATCGCAGCGTCGGTGACCACGATGACGGTCGTGAGCGCTGTGGCTGTCGTGACGATGCCGCCGCCGACCAACACGGCCTTGCTCGGCTCGACGACAATGGTCGATCCGCCGGTCTCGATGATGTGCACGCCGGGCATGTCGTCGTCGGTGATGGCGATATCGACCGGAGCGATCTCGGTTGCATCGTTCAGCGTCGGCGCCGTGAAGCGGAACGTCTTTGAGTCGATGCGAATCGTCCACACCAACCCGGTCGTGATTGCAGCCCCACCAGTGAGCACCACTGTTGCTTCGACATATTCGGTGCTGCTGAGGGTCGAGGCCGAAACGGTCGCATTGGCGCTGACGTCGAGTTTGAATCCGGCACCGTCGTTGCGGGCGATGCTGATGTCGTTACCGACCGCAGTGGCGTTGTACAGGCCGAACTCGTTCATTGCAGCGACGATGCGGGCGGTGACGCCACCAAGATCTAGCTCGCCTGACAGCACCGATCCGGCGAATGCCTGGCCGTCGATCGTCACGGTGTAGACCGTGCCGAGCGTTGTTGCGCCGGCAAGGTTGACCGTGGCGCTGGTGTAGGCGAACACGCCGGTAGCGACCGAGGTGGTGAACCCCCCAGGAGCTGTTGTGGTCAGCGTGAACGCTTCGTCGTTCGTGATCGTCAGCAGTCGGCCCGACGAATCAGCCTCGAGGCCAACCGTTGGGTCATTGTTGATCGAGTCGGCCAATGCCGCGGTTGCGTCGACCAGATCGAGGCCCTTGTAGTTGGATCCGGCCGTGAACTGGGTAACGAAGGTGTCGAACGTGATCAGCCATGTGTCGCCAAAGGTCGGGGTGCCGCCAGGAACCGAAATGACCGCTACGGCCGGTGATCCGGTGGCCACAGGATCACTCGAGGTCACCGTTGCCGTCGTGGTGCCATCAGGGCTGGTGATGAAGACCGTGAACGCATCCTCGGGGCGGGTGATCGTGAGCGCCGAGCCCGATAGCGAAACGCTGAACTTCTGGTCGATATCGCCCTGCACAGCCTTGGCCAGACCCGCTGCAACCTGGTTGAGCGACAGATTCAAGAATTCGGCGAGGCTCGATGTCAGGGTGTGGTTCAGGCGGGTGTAGTGCAGGCCTTCTTTTTCGAAGTCGTCGCGTGCGGTGACCGTGACCAGTTTCGGCTGATACCACTCGGCGGCATCGAACGAGATGATGCCGGCGAGGGCGCTTCCGCCGGCTACAGGCTGGCGATCATTCGTGATCTCGATGGTGACGTCGTCGGCCGGTGCCTGGGTGAGCACGACGTGGTAGGTGTCGTTCGGAATCGGCAGCGTTGCGCCTTCGGGGCCTTCGGAGACCGTGGTGTCGCCAACGGTTTCGATGATGACCACTTCGGCGACGTCGTCGTCGATGACCTCGACTACGACGCCCAGGATGGCCAAGCCGTCGTAAGCGCCGCCATCGGAGGCATCGACGCCCTGCGTCAGCTTGTGCTGGATGTTAAACGAACGGCTGCCCTCGGCGACCTTGTCAGCCAGCGCAGTGACCCAAACCGTCTGCGGAACAAACCAGTTGGTGCGATCGAATACCAGCACGACGCCGCGGTTGTTCGGTGTGCCGTCTGCTGTTGCGGCCAAGCCGATGCCGAGCGCGCCCGACTTCTCGAAGCTCTCGCTCAATGGCACCGGAGCAGCCGTGATGATGACGTTCTCTTCAGGGGCCCGAGTCAACACGATCGTGTAAGACCGGACCTCGAGGGCGCCGAGCGCCACCTTTGCTGCCGTAATCGTGTGGGGGTCGGCGACGTGTTCGAACACGACCAGGTTGCTGCCGCTGATGTCGACCAGCGCACCAGCCTCGTCGTTGTCGGCCACCGTGACCGACACGTCTTTCACGAAGATGTTGTTGTAGTCGGCGTCGGTACTGGTCACCGTGGTGATGATCAGTCCGCTGTGGCCACCAAGACTGTTGCTGACCACGGTGATGGCCTTGCCATCGTTGCCGCCGCCGACGTTGAAGGTGTCGCTGCCGAGACCGCCGATGACCTCGACCTGCACCTTTTCACTCGTGCTCGAGATGAAGAACCGGTCATTGCCCTCGAGTGCATCAACGGTGAGCTTCTCGATACCGCCGAAGGTCACGAACAGGCCTGCGCCGAACACGCCGGTTGCGGTTACCACGAAGTCGTCGCCGAACTCGGTGCCGACGATGGTGAGCGTGTCGAAGCCGTCGCCGCCATCGACACGGACGGGAGCGTTCACGGTGAAGGCGATGAAGTCGGCGCCCTGGCCGCCATTGATGTTGGTGAACGGTGCGTCGGGATCGTCGGGGTTGACCCGAACGAACGCACGAACGGTGAAGTTGTCATCGTCTTCGTTACCGAACAGGAACAGTTCGGCCTTGTTGCGGTAGATGGTGAAGTCGTCGTCGCCGAAGCCGCCATTGATCGTGGTGGCTTCGCTGATGCCGTTGCTCAGATAGCCCCGGGTGATAGCGGCGGTCTCGAAGAAGTCTTCGGGATTCAGGCCGTGGTTCGGGTTGGTGCCGTCGCGTGGCGACGCGAAGACCTGACCGACCTGGAAGGTGTCGTCGCCCGC